>CAZYJH010000025.1:0-14297 GCA_964647775.1 uncultured Candidatus Bathyarchaeia archaeon | reverse complement strand
TTTGGTAAAGTAGCCTGCGAATGCGACGACTTTGGCATGCCACTGCTGGCTATGATGTACCCCCGAGGACCAAACATCAAAGACCCCCATGCAACTGATGTGGTGGCTCATGCAGCCCGCTTAGGCGCAGAGCTGGGAGCAGACATCATCAAAACAAACTACACCGGCGACGTCGAATCCTTCAAAGAGGTTGTAAACGGTTGCCCTGTTCCCGTTATTATTGCGGGTGGACCAAAAGCTGAGACTGCACAGGATGTCCTACGTATGGTAAAAGATTCTGTAACTGCTGGAGGCGCAGGGCTTTCCATCGGACGAAACGTGTTTCAGCACGAAGACCCCACAAAGATGGTTAAGGCTCTATCAGCCATTGTCCACAAAGATGCGTCAGTCTCTGAAGCCATGAAGATTCTTGGTGAATCAGAATGAAGGAACTTTGGCTCGAACTAGACGCCTCCCTTCCAGAAACCCAGAAAACCAAGTTGCTGACTGTTGCGGCTAAGGTCTGCGATGCCGTGCTGGTTGACACAAAAGATGTGGAGAAAGCCAAAAAGTCTGGACTTAAGGCAGCCTCAACGTCAGAGGAAGCAGACGTCACTGTTCTTTCAGCCTTTGACCCTGAGAAACTTAAGATGCTGAAGGCTAAGGGCACAACCGTCGCCGTAAAAATTACTATCATGGGAAAAACGGATGAGGAGACAGCCATAACGGCGGCTGGGCTCAACTCCGACTACGTTATTGTCGGCACTCCAGACTGGAAAATCATTCCCCTAGAGAACCTCATCGCCAAAACCCGAGGAAAAACCAAGCTGCTCGCAGAAGTCTCCAGCACAAAAGAGGCAAAGGTTGCCTTGGAAACGTTGGAGCTTGGCTCAGACGGGGTGGTCCTCAAAACAGCCAGCCCAGAAGAGCTTAAGGAGACGGCGGAGTTTGCCAAAAAGGCGGCTTCTGCGCTTGAGCTGGTTGCTGTTGAAGTTACGGGTGTGAAGGAGATTGGAACTGGAGCCCGAGCCTGCATTGACACTTGTGAGCTTATGAAGCCCGGAGAGGGCATTCTTTTGGGTTGCCAATCGTCTGGCTTGTTTCTGGTTCAGGCTGAAGTTCATGAGAGCCCCTACGTGGAGACGCGTCCATTCAGGGTGAATGCTGGACCGCTTTCGTTGTATGCCCTCACTTCTCCAACTCGGACTAGGTACTTGTCGGAGCTGAAGGCTGGGGAAGAGGTTTTGGTGGTTGACCGTGAGGGAAAGGTGAGGTTGACTAATGTTGCGCGGTCGAAGATTGAGTGGCGTCCCATGCTTCTTATCGAAGCGGATTATGGTGGCAGACAGTTGAAGCTGATTGCCCAGAACGCCGAAACCATACGGGTTGTGACTCCCCAAGGCTCAAAGGCAGTGACGGACCTGAAGAAGGGAGACAAGATTTTGGCTCGCGTGGAAGAGGGCGGCAGGCACTTCGGAACACTGGTGAAAGAAGAAGCTGTGATAGAGCGTTGACAATCAGAGTCTGCGTCTCAGTTCCTCCCAAAACAGTTGATGAAGCATTCTGTTTGATAGAACAAGCTGAGGCTCAAAAGGCAGACATTATAGAAGTAAGATTGGACAGCCTCAAAAACCATGAACACATCGCAGACATTCCACGTTGCAGCAAGACGCCGCTTATAGCAACAAACAAATCAATGGAGCTTCAAGGAAGCTTCTCGGGAAGCGAAACTGAGCGACAAAAAATTTTGGTGGACGCCGCAAACAACTGCTTCACGTACGTGGACGTAGACTTGGGCACCCCCAACCAGACAGAACTAATGCGTAAACTGCATGAGGCTGGGGCAAAAGTTATCGTTTCGTTTCATGATTTCCTGCAAACTCCTACACTCTCTGAACTGGGCAGGGTTCTTGATGAAGAAGTTGCTTTGGGAGCTGATGTCTGCAAAATCGTGACCACAGCCAGAACCGTAGAAGACAACGTAATAACCTTGGATTTGGTTTCTAACGCTTCTAAGAAAGCTAAGCTTGTCTGTTTTGCCATGGGCGAACTCGGCAAACCATCCCGATTCTTGTCTCCTGTCTTTGGCGCCTTCTTCACGTTTGCCTCAGTTGACGAAAAAAGAAAAACGGCAAAAGGGCAACTAACTATTAAGGAAATGAGAAGCGCATACCAGCTTCTGGGGCTGAAATGAATATGATAATCAACGGAAAAACCCGGGTCTGCGCCATCATCGGCGACCCAGTAGAGCACTCCCTAAGCCCCGTGATGCATAACGCAGCCTTCAAGGAACTCGGATTAAACGTTGTCTACGTGGCTTTCAATGTAACAAGAAACGGGTTAGAAGACGCGATTTCTGGAGCACGAAGTTTGGGTCTGCTGGGATTAAACGTGACCATGCCCCACAAAAGCGCAGTCATAAACTACTTGGATGAAACTGATTCGGCGGCGAAAGCCATCGGCGCAGTTAACACAATCCTGAACGAGAGGGGAAAACTGACTGGATACAACACAGACGGCAAAGGCGCCATGATTGCCCTGCAAGAAAACGGCGTAGACCCAGATGAAACGAAACTGGTTATCCTCGGCGCAGGCGGCGCAGCAAAAGCCATAGCCTTCCAAGCCGCCCAAGAAGTAGACGAACTGGTTATCCTCAACAGAACCCCACAGAAGGCGGAACAGCTGGCTGAACTGCTAAACAAGCAATTCGGCAACAAAGTGAAGGGCACAACGCTTTCAGCCGAAGTACTGAAGAAAGAACTGGAAACCGCTGACATTCTGGTTAACGCCACATCTGTCGGCATGAATCCAGACGTTAATTCGAGTCCAGTTCCGGCAAATTTGCTTACCAGTGACTTGTGCGTGATGGACATTGTCTATAATCCCCTGGAAACCCAGCTTATGAAAGATGCAAAGTCTGTGGGAGCCAAGGCTGTTTCGGGTCTTGAGATGCTGCTCTATCAGGGAGCTGTCGCCTTCGAAATCTGGACTAACTGTCCGGCTCCAGTTGATGTCATGAAAGATGCTGCCTTGAATAAACTAGCTGAACAGGGTGTCCGCCCTTGAGGGGAAAAGCTGAGGCAGTAAGTCACGGCGCAGCCACAATAATTAATGCCATAGCAACAGGTAAGGGAGCAGCCATCGGAGTGGACCTTTGGACAAAAGCAGCCGTCACCATCACAGACGAACCCGGAACTTTAGAGGTTAAGATTCTGTCGGATTCTTCAGAGAACCCTGTTCTGGCACAAAAAACGGTCGAGAGTATTCTCAGACATTTTGGTTTAGAACAAGAGTTTGGCGCCAAAGTTGAAACACAGTCAAACATTCCAGTGGCGAGGGGAATGAAGAGCAGCAGCGCGTCGGCAAACGCGATAGCCTTGGCAACTGTTGCAGCTTTGGAACGTAGTTTGGATGACGTTGACGTGGTGAAGCTGGGCGTCGACGCCGCAGTGGACGCAAAGGTTACTATAACCGGAGCCTTTGATGATGCCTGTGCCTCATATTTTGGCGGAGTCGTAATCACCGACAACGTGGAACGGAAAATCGTTAAACGCTTTGAGCTGGCTGAAGCTCCGGCTGTTCTGTTTTATGTTCCCTCCAAGAAAACCTACACCGCAGATTCTGATGTGAAGCGGATGAAGGACATGGCTCCCGTTGTCAAGGTAGCCTACAGAGAAGCGTTAGGCGGCAACTACTGGGCAGCCCTAACCATGAACGGCTTAATCTACTCTTTGGCGCTGGGCTACGCGGTATCCCCAGCAGTAGAAGCCCTCACAGCAGGAGCCCTTGCCTCAGGATTGTCCGGAACTGGACCCGCAGTAACAGCCATCGTTCCCACAGACAAGGTGGACATTGTAAAAGAGGCTTGGCGGAGCCATGAAGGAGAAATCTTGGAGGCACGAATCAATCAAGAGAAAGCTAAGGTGGTAGGCTGAAACGATGGAAGTATCCGTCAAAAACACAGAGCGCCTTGAAGGCGAGGTTTCGGCGCCCCCATCCAAAGCTTACACTCACCGGATGTTGATAGCCGCATCATTGGCTAATGGTATCTCACGAATTTCTAACCCTCTGGTCTCGGATGATACTCAGGCGACATTGGAGGCAGTGAAGGCGCTTGGGGCAAAAATAGAACTCAGCGAAAACTGCTGGACAATCCATGGAACACAACAAGTCAGGACGCCTAGGCAGCCCATAGACTGCAGAGAGTCAGGGTCGACTCTTCGTTTCATGATTCCAGTTGCAGCCATTGCACCTGGACCATCAACGTTCCTTTTTGGGGCATCCTTTGAGCGGAGACCCGTGGAGCCTCTTCTTGAAAGCCTCAGGGAACTGGGCGTCGAGTCTACAGTTCAAGAAGACGGTTCATCTGTTACTGTTAGTGGCGGGGGAATCATAGGAGGAAAAACTTCGATAAGAGGTGACGTAAGCTCCCAGTTCATCTCTGGACTGTTGTTTGCTTCTCCAAAGGCGAAGGTGGACACTGAAATCTCGATATCACCTAAGCTGGAGTCCAGAGGCTACGTTGAGATGACCCTTGAAGTCATCATTGAGCATTGCATCGAAGGCGCCGTGAACCATGACCTGTCTCGGCTGTGGATTCCCGCAAACCAAAGCTACCGTCCATGCGATCATACTGTTCCCGGAGACTTTTCTTCTGCAGCTTTTCTTTTGGCAGCCGCGGCGGTTACTTCGTCACATATAACTGTGAACCGTCTTGAGTATCAGACATCTCAGGGTGACAGGGAGATAGTGGGTATACTTGAGGAGATGGGTGCAGCCGTTACGGTAGGAGAAGATTATGTTGAGGTTACAGAAGAATCACTTGCGGGAGTTGACATCGACGCCAAGGACATCCCAGATCTGGTTCCTGTCTGCACTGTTCTTGCATGCTACGCTGAGGGAACTTCGGAAATATATAATGCGAAACGGCTCAGATACAAGGAATCAGACCGTCTCGATTCGATAAGCACAGAACTGAAGAAGATGGGAGCAGACATCACAGTGAACGAGGACGGCTTAACCATAAACGGCGGATGCCCATTACATGGAGCAACAGTTGACCCCCACAATGACCACAGGATCGCCATGGCATGTGCCGTAGCGGCTCTTGGGGCGGAGGGAGAAACAAAAATTCAAAACGTTGAATGTATAAATAAGTCATATCCGCAGTTCTTCAGTGATCTGCGTGTGTTAGGAGCGAATGTCGTTGGGAGCTAATTCGATAGGAAAAGAGTTTGTTGTAACCTGCTTCGGCGAAAGCCACGGCAGATGCGTCGGAGCAGTCATAGATGGGTGCCCAGCAGGTCTTCCCCTCACAGAAGAGGACATCCAGCCGGAGCTGGACAAAAGGCTGCCCCCTAACAGGGAAATCGTTTCTGCCAGAAGAGAAACGGATGTTGTTGAGATTCTGTCAGGAACCTTTGAGGGCTTCACTACTGGCGCTCCAATCTGCGCTTTGGTGTGGAACAAGCAGGCGGTTTCTGGCGATTACGATTCGATAAAGCATAAGCCTAGACCTGGACACGCTGACTACCCTGCCACAATCAAGTATTTCGGCTTCAATGATTACCGTGGCGGAGGAAGATTATCGGGCAGAATCACTGCAGCTTTTGTCATAGCTGGCGCCGTAGCCAAAAAACTGTTAGACGTCTTCGGCGTCGAAGTTCTGGCATACACAACAGCTATTGGAGACGTGGAACTGCAGGCAACCCTGTCTATTGATGATGTCATGGAAAATACTTACGCGAACTCTGTGAGATGCCCAGACCCTGAACTAGTAGAGAAGATGGAGGAAACGATTATGAGCGCAAAAAAGGAGGGCGACAGCGTGGGCGGAATCGTCGAGTGCGTAGCCTTTAATCTTCCAGTTGGAGTCGGCGAACCAGTCTTTGATTCGTTGGATGCGGAAATTGCGAAGATGCTCTTTGATGTGCCCGCTGTCAAGGGTGTCGAGTTCGGCGTAGGCTTCGAAGCTGCAAAGATGAAGGGCTCAGAAAACAATGACCCTTACACGATATGCGACGACGATGTTGAGTTGCTGAACAACAACGCTGGCGGCGTCTTAGGCGGCTTATCCTCTGGAACGCCCCTCGTGGTTAGAGTGGCAGTGAAGCCAACATCTTCGATTTCGAAAGAACAAAAAACTGTGGACCTGTCGAAGATGGAGGAAACAACAATAAAGGTGCAGGGCAGACATGACCCCTGTATTGTGCCAAAAGCTGTTCCGGTTGTTGAAGCCTCAGTTGCCATAGTCTTGGCTGATCAACTGATTCGCGGCGGTTTTATACCTAAAGTGTTGGGAGTTGAAGCTATTGGAGAATATTATGGAGTTACGGAAGAAGATTGACACAATCGACGAAAAGTTTGTCCTTCTTCTGAAGGACCGAATCGACCTCTGCAAACGTATCGGAGAAATCAAAAAACAAAATGGGCTTTCCGTCAAGGACTTTCAGCGAGAAGATGCAGTTTACGTGCACATAATGGCAAAGGCGCTGGAATCAGAGCTTGACCCCCAGAAAGTCGAAGCCATCTTCAAACAAATAATTGCTCTGAGCGTCTCTGTTCAAGGCGCAGAATGAGAAACCTTAAAGCAGTGCCACACAATTCATGAAGACAAAACCTTCAGTTCTGGGCTACTCCCGGGAGTTGAGGAAAATGCTGTATGAGATAAGCGAAAAAGCGATACAACTCGAGAACCAAGGAAAAGAGATGATCAAGTTCAATCTGGGAGACCCAGATATGCCGACGCCGCCTGAAATAATCGAGGCAGCCTACGAAGCCATGAAACAGGGAAAAACGAAGTACTCTTCAGCTGCTGGCGAGAAGGCGCTGCGGGAAGAACTGGCAAGAATTCATGATGTTTCAGCGGATAATGTGGTAGTAACCACTGGCTCGAAGTGGGCGGTCTTTTCTTTGATGTTTCTGTTGCTGAAGAAGGGAGAGAATGTTGTTGTTCCGTCTCCTCACTGGACCAGCTACGAGTTAGCCGCGAGGAATGTTGGGGCTGAACTCCGTTTTCTGAAGGGCAACCTTGAGTCAGACTGGAAGATAGACGTTGAACAACTGGAGAACCTAATTGACGAGAAGACGCGGCTACTGATACTGAACAGTCCCAGTAACCCGACAAGCAAGGTTATTGACGAGAAAACCTTCAGCGAGATTGTTCAGATAGCAAAAAGCAGGGGAGTCACAGTTATGTCTGATGAGATCTATGCGGACATAAGCTTCGTCAAGGCTAAAAGCATCCTAGATTTTGGCAAAGACCAGATATTCATAAGCGGTTTCTCCAAAATTTTTGCGATGACGGGCTGGAGAATCGGCTACGCTATTGTCGAGAAGGAGTTGGCTCAGAAGATGATTAAGCTGAACCAGATAACCACCACCTGCGTTCCAGCGTTTATCCAGTACGGCGCCCTCAAGGGACTGGAATCTAGAGAGAAGATTGCAGCTGCCGTCAGAGAGCAGTTTCGGCTAAGAGCAGATTTGGCAATTAAGGTTCTTTCGAAGGCGAAGATGAAGTTTTCGCGTCCTGATGCGCCGTTTTATCTGTTTCCTAAGGTTGATGGCTTGGATTCTGAGCGTTTTGCCTTGGACCTGCTGGACAGGGGCGTTGCTGTGGCTCCGGGAACCGCTTTCGGAGATTACCGTGAATACTTCAGAATAGCTTTAACTGTGGGCGAGGAGAAGATTAGGGAAGGTTTGGAGACGCTTTGTGAGGCTCTGCCTTGAGAGTAGCAATTATTGGCGCAGGAAAGATGGGTCGATGGTTCACACGATTCTTCAAGACTGAAGGCTACTCTGTAGTTGTTTCCAGCAGAACCCGAAGCAAAGCAGAGGCGCTAAGAGACGAGTTCGGCGCTGAACTAGCCGACAACAATGTGGAGGCTGTTGAAGGCGCTGATTGGGTTCTGGTATGCGTATCCTTGGATGGACTGGAGCCTGTCCTGAAAGAGATTGGCTCTCACATCCGGGCGGGTCAGGCGGTCATGGACATCAGCTCAATCAAGGAGATACCCGTTAATCTGCTGCACAAATACGTGAAGAATGGCGTCACCTTGGGAACTCACCCCGTTTTTGGTCCCGGAGCCAAGGGCGCTGGGGGACAAAACTTTGTTTTAACTCCAGTCAACCCGGAGGAGAAACGGTTCGCCGACGAGTTCAAAGACTGGTTAGAAGAGCGGAATGCAAAGGTGACTGTCCTGTCGCCTAGGCGGCATGATGAGTTGATGTCGCTGGTTCTGGGTTTTCCGCATTTTGTTGGTTTGGTTGCCGGCGACGCTCTGGTGGATAATCAGGGTTTTGTTGAGGCGAAGCAGGTGGGCGGGGCAACATACAAGTTGTTGTTGACTTTGGCTGGGGCTGTTGCTGCTGAGGAGCCAGGTTTCTATTCGAATCTTCACATGAGCCTGCCTGAGATGGAGAAGATTGAAGGCTTGTTCTTGGAGAAGGTTGAAGAGTGGCTCAGGCTGGTGAAGCAGAAAGACTGTTCCGGTTTCAGCCGTAAGATGGAGCAGGTCAAGAAACGGTTAAAGGAATTGGATCCTGACTATGAACGGTATTACCTGCTTATGTATCGGCTGTTGGATGATTCCTAGAGCTTGAAGTTGGGCTTGTTTGCTGCCTTGTAGGAGCCAAGAATTTTAACGAACACCGTTTTGTCTCTGATGCCTTCTAGGGCTTGCTGACTTTTTGTTTCGGTTCTGTGTCCCTCAAAGTCCAGGTAGAAGTGGTATTCCCATGGCGTGCTTTTGGTGGGTCTGGACTCGATTTTTGTCAGATTTATGTTCCTGTCCGCAAACTCCTTCAATATCTTGTACAGGGCTCCGGGCACAGATTTTGCTGCAAAAATTATGGACGTTTTGTCCTCTCCAGAGTATGGGGAGTCTTTTTTGTCTAGCACAAAGAATCGGGTGGAGTTGTTTTTGATGTCCTCTATCTCCTTTTCCAGTATAGTCATGTCGTAGATTTGTGCGGCTCTTTCGCTGGCTATGGCTGCGGCGTCCATCATTTTTTCTTCTTTTATCATTTTTACGCTGCCTGCCGTATCGAAGGTGCTGATTGTCCTGAGTTTATTCTGTTCCAGAAATTTTCTGCATTGAGCTAAGGCTTGGGGGTGACTGTACACGGTTTTGATTTGGTTTAGTTTGGTGCCTTTGTGGGCTATGAGGCAGTGGCTGATTCTGATGATTATTTCGCCGCACACCTTCAGGTCATATTCGAGGAAAAGGTCGTAGGTGCGGTTTACGCTGCCCTCGATGGAGTTTTCGATGGGAACAACGCCGTAGTCTACGTCTCCGGTTTTGACGCTCTCAAAGACCTCATCAAAGCTTTCGCAGGGCTTAACCTCAACAGACTCGCCGAAAAAACTGTAAACCGCCATCTCGCTGTAGGCGCCAAGCTCACCCTGAAAAGCAACCCTCAACACAAACACACCAGCCCATTCTAATAACTGACATGAACCCCAAAATAAAACCCTTTACCACCAAAATGGGTGTGAAAACTATTGGGACTCCTTTATCTGCTGATTTGACTCTCGATTTTTTTGACACAAAAAATGGTTAAGCCCAAAAATTACGTTGAATGCCGTCATTCGTTAATTTTTTATATTAGAAATACGATGAAATAAGAGGTTTTTAGTGTTGCGTGGCTTCACGCAAAATCACCAGAAAATGTTTGAAGGAGAAAAAACTGTATGGGTAAAAGTATAACTCAGAAGATAATCGAAAAGCACCTAGTTGAGGGAAAGTTTGAACCAGGCAAAGAAGTTGCCATAAAAATAGACCAGACCTTGACACAGGACGCAACCGGCACCATGGCCTACCTCCAGTTCGAGGCAATGGGGCTGCAAAAAGTCAAAACCGAGCTTTCCGTAAGCTACATAGACCACAACACCATTCAGGTGGGCTTCGAGAACGCGGACGACCACCGCTACCTGCAGTCCGTCGCAGCAAAATACGGCATACTGCTGTCACAGGCAGGAAACGGCATCTGCCATCAAGTTCACCTTGAACGGTTCGGAAAACCCGGAAAAACGCTGCTGGGCTCTGACAGTCACACGCCAACCGCAGGCGGACTGGGAATGATTGCCATCGGAGCCGGAGGATTAGACATCGCCGTTGCAATGGGAGGCGAACCCTTCTATCTCACATGCCCAAAAGTAACAAAAATCAATTTGAAAGGAAAACTGAAACCCTGGGTTTCCGCAAAGGATGTTGTCCTGAAGGTTTTGGAGATTTTCACCACAAAAGGCAACGTCGGCACCGTCTTCGAGTATGGCGGCGAAGGAGCAAAAACGCTCTCCGTTCCTGAACGGGCAACCATCACGAACATGGGCGCAGAATGCGGAGTCACAACCTCCGTTTTTCCATCCGACGAAACCACAAAACAGTTTCTGAAGGCTCAGGGCAGAGAAAAAGACTGGACTGAAGTCAAAGCCGACCCAGACGCAGAATACGACCGTGTCGTTGAGATTGACCTGAGCGAGATTGTTCCGCTGGCAGCTTACCCGCATAGCCCCGGCAACATCAAAACAGTGAAAGAACTAAGCGGAATGCCAGTAAATCAGGTGTGCATCGGAAGCTGCACAAACTCTTCCTACAAGGACCTGATGACCGTGGCAAAGATACTGAAGGGCAAAAAGGCTCATCCATCAGTCAGCTTCGTCATCTCTCCGGGCTCAAAACAGGTAATCGAGAACCTCGCCAAAGAAGGAGCACTAGCAGACCTCTATTCTACCGGAGCCAGAATCACGGAGCCAGTCTGCGGCTTCTGCATCGGAAACAGCCAGTCGCCTCAAACAGACGCAGTGTCTATCCGCACTTCCAACAGGAACTTCTTTGGTCGTTCCGGAACAACAACTGCGAACCTGTATTTGACAAGCCCTGAAACGGCTGCTGCGGCAGTCATCACAGGAAAAATGACTGACCCAAGAGACCTTGGAATGGACTATCCACTAGTTGAGATGCCCAAGAAATTCTATACTGACGACAGCATGATATTGTTGCCTTCAAAAACTCCGGAAAATGTTCAGATTTACAGGGGACCAAACATTGGAGAACCGCCAACCAATTCTCCGATGCCAGCGGACATCGTTGGGGTTGTCACCATCAAGGTGGGCGACAAAATCACCACAGACCACATCATTCCGGCAGGAAGCAGGATGAAGTATAGGTCTAATGTGCCCAAGTACTCCGAGTTTGTGTTCGAGATAGTGGATGACACCTTCTACAAGAGAGCCACAGAAATTAGGGACAAAGGAAAACACAACATCATCGTAGGCGGACTAAGCTACGGACAAGGCTCCTCCAGGGAACACGCAGCCCTCTGCCCCATGTTTCTGGGCGTAAAAGCGGTCATCGCCAAATCCTTTGAGAGAATCCACTCAGCAAACCTGATCAACTTCGGAATCGTCCCCTTAACCTTCAAAACAGACTCAGACTATGACCAGATAGACTCGGGAGACGAACTTGAGATTCCAAACATCAGAAAAGTGCTGTCAGCCAACAAGCCGCTAGTCGTAAAAAACATTACAAAAGGAAAACAGTTTGAGCTAACCTATGAGCTGTCAGAAAGGCAGCGGAACATTTTGCTTGCGGGCGGAATGCTTTCCTACATAAAAAACAAATAGACCAACTGAACGCTAACTGAAGGGAGAAGGAAAAAATGGCACAACGAGGAATACGTGAATTTCATGGAAAAAAGATGATGGCAAAATACTGGCCAGACTACTTCAAAGGTCTTGCGAAGTATGACGGAAAAATAGTTTTGATTGACCCAAAAACAAACATGGATGAGCTTGCCACACAGAATCCTTGGCTGAAAACAGAAAAGCTGGTGGTCAAGCCTGATCAACTGATTGGAAAAAGAGGAAAACACAACCTCATACTTCTTAACGCCACCTTTGATGAAGCAAAGAAGTGGATAAACGAGCGCATGAACAAAGACGTCACGATAGGGAAAGTGACGGATAAGCTCACCCACTTCCTGATCGAACCCTTTGTTCCCCATGACAAAAACAAGGAATACTACGTCGCCATAACATCCAACAGGGAAGGCGACGCCATATATTTCTCGGCGCATGGAGGAGTAGACATCGAAGAAGTTTGGGACACTGTTGTAACCATACAGGTTCCCATCCTCTCCAGCATCGACGACATCAACGTAAAAGAAAAACTGCCCAAAGAAATTCCTGAAGAAGAAAAAGAGATGGTCACCCAGTTCATCAAAGGCTTATTCAAGTTCTATGCTGACCTCGGCTACGCCTATCTTGAAATCAACCCCATGGCAATGACCAAAGACGCCTTCATACCGTTAGACATGGTTGCGCGCCTTGACGACACAGCCCAGTTCGTGTGCGGAAACAAGTGGGGAGACATAGAATTTCCGGCACCCTTCGGAAGAGGGCTCACCAACGAGGAAAGGTTCGTTAAGAATTTGGATGAAAAAAGCGGCGCCTCTATGAAGCTGACTGTCATAAATCCACGCGGCAGAGTGTGGACGTTAGTTGCGGGCGGCGGCGCCAGCGTCGTTTACACAGACACCGTTTTTGATTTAGGCTTCAAGGATGAGTTAGCCAATTATGGAGAATACAGCGGCAACCCATCCACAGACGAGACCTACCAGTACACAAAAACAATCCTTGATTTGATGACACGAGAAAAAGACCCGAAAGGAAAAATCCTGCTTATTGGAGGCGGCATCGCAAACTTCACTGACGTCGCCAAAACCTTCACGGGCATAATAAAGGCGCTAAAGGAGTACCGGCAGAAACTCATCGACAACAAAGTCAGGATTTACGTGCGCAGGGGCGGACCAAACTACCAGGAAGGACTGAAAAACATGAAAAAACTTGGCAAAACCCTTGGCGTCCCCATCGAAGTGTTTGGACCAGAAGCACACATGACCTCAATAGTTCCAATGGCGTTTAAAGGAAAAACGGGCGAGTGGATAATATGAGTAACTATAAACTGTTTGACAAAAACACGCAAGCTATCATTTTTGGATACCAACAAAGAGCCATCCAAAGGATGCTTGACTTCGACTACGCCTGTGAAAGAGAGACCCCCAGCATTGTAGCGATTGTCGATCCGACAAGAGGTGGATACCACAAATGCTTCTGGGGCTCTAAAGAAATCATTTTGCCAATATACACTAGCATCAAGGAGGCAGCCAGTAAGCATCCCCAAGCCGATGTGCTGGTTAACTTCGCTTCATTCAGGTCCGCTTATCCCCGAACAAAAGAAGCCCTCGAAATCGACAGCATACGCACGGTTGCAATCATTGCCGAGGGAATACCTGAAAGATACACAAAAGAGCTTGTTGCGCTTGCGAAGCAGAAAGTAAAATGGTTAATCGGTCCTGCAACAGTGGGCGCAATCAAGGGCGGCGCCTTCAAGATAGGAAACACCGGCGGCATGATCGACAACATCATATCGTCTCGTCTGCACCGTCCAGGAAGCGTCGCGTTTATTTCAAAGTCAGGGGGACTGCTGAACGAGTTAAACAACATCGTTTCCCGAAACAGCGACGGCGTCTACGAAGGCATAGCCATCGGCGGAGACCTCTATCCAGGCAGCACCTTCATAGACCATGTGATGAGGTTCGAAGCGGACCCAGATGTGGCGATGATTGTGCTTCTCGGCGAGGTCGGCGGCAGAGACGAATACGACGTTGCAGAGGCGCTGAAAACAGGAAAAATCACCAAGCCGCTGGTGGCATGGTGCATAGGAACCTGCTCCAAAATGTTCCCAACTGGCGTACAGTTTGGTCACGCGGGGGCAAAAGCAAGAACCGATTTAGAGACTGCTGACGCAAAGAATAGGGCTTTGAAAGAGGCGGGCGCCGTTATTCCGGATTCCTTTGATGATTTGGGCGAAAAAATTAAGCAAACTTTTGACAAGATGGTGAAAGACGGCAAAGTTACGCCCAAGCCAGACAGGGAACCACGCAAAATTCCCATGGACCTAAGCGCCGCTATAGCAGAAGGAAGGGTGCGGGTGCCGACCCACTTTGTTAGCACAATCACTGACGAGCGGGGAGATCAGCCCATGTATGCTGGTGTGCCTTTAACTGAGGTTGTGGAAAACGGGTACGGAATTGGCGGAGTCATTGGGCTTCTGTGGTTCAAGAAAGAGTTTCCGGGCTGGAGCAGAGGCTTCATTGAACTGGTGTTGCAGATAGTTGCTGATCATGGTCCTGCAGTGTCCGGTGCCCACAACGCCATCATAGCTGCAAGAGCAGGAAAAGACCTCATATCATCGTTGGTTAGTGGCCTGTTGACGATTGGTCCACGGTTCGGAGGAGCCATTGACGGGGCAGCA
>CAZYJH010000024.1:0-14414 GCA_964647775.1 uncultured Candidatus Bathyarchaeia archaeon | reverse complement strand
GGCTCCATGATAATGAGCAGAACCGGAAAAAAGGTCTTCCGAATCGCCGACCAGGTCGGTGCAGCATGCGCAGGCTTAGTTTCTGACATGCAGATTCTGGCGCGGGAAGTGGAAGCCCAAGCAAAACTGTTTTCATTTGACGCGAAGAGACCTATGCCGGTTAAGGCAGCCGCCAAGGTCATGTCAAATGTTCTCTTCAGCAGGCGTATGATTCCTTTGATTACCCAAACCATTGTGGGCGGAATGGATGATGAGGGACCAGCAATATATGTGCTTGACGTTCTGGGGTCACTTTTGCCAGACAATTATGCTGCTGTTGGCTCAGGAGCCCAAATCGCCACCGGAGTACTGGAGGAAGGATACAAGGAGGGCATGTCCCAGCAAGACGCCAAAGCGCTGGTGCTGCGTTCCATAACGTCTGCTGTACGCCGAGACGTCATGAGCGGCGACGGCGTGGACTTCTTTATCGTCACAAAGGAAGGAACCCAAGAAGAAACCATCAACTTCTAACCTGCCCGCAGACCATGCTCTGCTAAGCCTGAATTGGCGGCGGGTTCAGAAGCTTTAATACCGTCAGGTACTCCTTTTTTGATGGGTCAGGGGCGAAACAGTATGACGTTTCAGTTGACGCTTGAAGAAGGAGAGTTTCTTGTTAATCTTGCCAGGCAGACCGTAACTGAGTACCTGAAAAGTGGGAAAGTCTTGCAGGTTCCTGAAGGCGTTTCATCTAAGCTGATGGAGCCGTGCGGAGTCTTTGTTACATTGAACCGCGTCCACAAAGGAGCGAAGAGGTTGAGGGGCTGCATTGGTCTCCCTTACCCCACCACCCCGCTGGTTCAGGCAGTGATAGAGGCTGCCCTCAGCGCCGCAACCCAAGACCCCCGTTTCCCGCCCGTCGCCCTTGAAGAACTGGAGAAGATAATCTTTGAGGTCAGCGTCTTAACTCCGCCAGAACGGGTTACAGTCGAGAAGCCAACAGATTACCCCTCAAAAATCAAGATTGGACGCGACGGACTCGTAATCGAAAAAGGCTACTACAAGGGGCTGCTCTTGCCGCAGGTCCCGGTTGAATGGAAATGGAACAACGAAGAGTTTCTCTGTCAATGCTGCATGAAGGCAGGGCTGTCCCCGGATTGTTGGCTGCTGAAGGACACAAAAATCTACAGTTTCAGCAGTATCATAGCAGAAGAAACAGCACCTAGTGGGCACGTGAAGCTTATAGACATGCGAGAGAGCCGCTCCTGAGTTACAGGCGTTTGCTTTTGTTGTAAATCAGCGGTTTGGGTAAGCGCACAAGTTGATTTTTGAGTTGCATAAAGAATTCGTTTAACCGCCAAAATATTGCCTGTTTATTATCCACGAACCAGTATTCACGACGGCAGGGAATATACAGTTTATGTCCAATTTGAACTGGCATGGTGTGACAAGTTTTAAATAATCTGAGCTTACAAATGAGTGAATCGGGTATTAAAAATGGCAAGAATTTTACCTGGTGTTGAGATTCAGGTAGTAAAAGAGATTGTACCACAACAACTTCATCCATCTGGAATAGTGGGAGTAATAGGAACAGCTGAAAAAGGACCGAAAATGATACCGACCCCAGTAACAAGCTACAGCGAATTCAAAGATATATTCGGCTCAGACCCAAATCAGAGCCTAGCAAAAGAGGTCAGGAACTGTTTTCTGAATGGAGTTTTCCAAGTTTTCGCGACTCGAATAGAAGCCACAGGCAACAAAGATGCATCCCTTACCTTGAAGGACGAGGACGGCGCAAGCGTTCTAAAGTTAGATGCAAAAATTCCTGGAGAACCAGGCAACAAAATTAATGTGGGAGTTGCCAAAGGAAGTGCTAAAGGAACCGTCGCAGTCCAAGTTACTAACGGCGTAACTTTTGAGGTCTGGGACAATCTTGTGGTGGACCCGAAAAGCGACTCGTACATCGCTGCGGTTCTGAACAAGAACTCTCAACTTGTTTCTGCAAAGGATTTAACCAAAGCGGGGAAGCCTGCCAAAAATCCAGCGTTAGTGGAAGAGACATTGAGTGGAGGAGTTACAGCTCAGCCAGAATTGAAAGATTTTGAGGTAGCCTTGGAAGCGTTGGAAGTAGAGGCGGACATCGACATGGTTTACGCCTGCGACTGCTGGGACCCAAAGGTGCATGCGCTAATAGACGCTCACTGCACAAACATGAGCAAAGACGCAAAGAACAGAATAGGAATCGGAACAGCTGCTCCAGGAGAGCCAGTGGCAGACATTGTCAAAAGAACAGAAGTCTTGGCCAGCGACAGGTTCGTGATTGTGGCGCCCTACGGGGTTGCAGGAGCAGTTGCCGGATTAATCAGCAAACTGAACTACTACGAGTCACCAACCTTCAAACCCCTAACAGGGATTGCAGACCTCGAAGCCCGCTACACGCCCTCACAGCTAATGAAGCTGCTGAGTGCAGGAGTCCTACCGCTTGAGGCTCGCCGCGGCAGAGGCATCATTGTCGAAAAAGGCATCTCCACAAGCAAGGAACAGATCAGCGTAACCAGAATTGCAGACCACGCCGTAAGAGGTGCCAGAAACGTTTGTGAAAACTTCATCGGCACTTTGAACACGGAGGGCGGTCGCACTGCCCTGAGAGAAAAACTCACAGAGTTCCTTTTGACAATGGTCCGAGAGGATGCGATAGTGCCGAGCGTTGATGGAACAAAACCAGCGTTCCTTGTGGATGTTTACTCGTCGCAGCTAGACTTTGCACAGGGCATAGTGCGGGTTGACATTGCGGTGAGGCCAGTGAGAGCCATGGATTACATCTACGCAACCATAAACGTTCAGGCTTAAATGGAGGTGAAAGAGAATGCCAGCAAGTCCAGCAATAATTTCGGCAAACGTGAGCAACATAAAAGTTGACGGAGAAGTCATTCCCGGTCTTCAATACATCGAATACAAGATCGTGAGGAACAGACAGAACGTCCACAATATTGGAATTGATGAGCGTGTAGGCGTAGACTATGGACCAATGTACGTTGAGGGGTCCATGAGGGTCAGATCAACCTATCCCGTATTTGACACAATGCTCATAACAGGCGCCGCAGACGTAAAGCCGTTCCAGCTAGTCATCGAATTGAAGAAACTAGGAGAATCAATAAAGACGCTCTCTTTCGACGAGTGCTACCTTGAAAGCAAAAGCTTCTCCATGGATGCCAACGGCGTGGGAATAAGCGACTACACATTCACCGGAACGAGACTAAGGGAGCAGTAAAAGTATGGCTAGACTTACAAAGCAAGCCATTCTTGAAGGAACAAAAATTAGGGATACCCTAACAATCAAAGAGTATGGCGGCGCTGAGGTAGTTATACGCCCCATCACAGACGGCGAACTATCTCAGATTCTTTCGGTTATCGGCAACATTCCATTGAATAAAGATGGAACCCCAGACTTCAGCAAAGTCGATATCCAAAAGAATTTTGAAGCCTTAAGAATGGCTGCTTCTGTGGGTCTAGAAGATCCGAAGCTAACCCTTGAAGAAGTATCTCGCATGAAATTTGGCGTACCCGAATACATCGGCATGAAAGTGCTTGAACTGAGCGGCGTAACGGAGACTGTTGCTCAAAAAAAAAGCTAGAGATAGAAAAGTTCGTCAAAAGCCCTGAGGGAATCGAGCTAGCAGCATTATGTCTAGACTGCGGATACAAATTCACTGAAAACCCAGCCGACCTGACAAGGGACCAGATTTTATTTCTGACAGCGGCATTAGCTCACAGAATTAACCAGATGAAGCCAACAAGCCTGCCCGGAGAGGGGGTAACTAGGATAGTTGTGACTGAGGATGAGGAAGCCGAAACTTGAATGAATCCACGGAAGAAACCAGCTATTTACAGAAAATTTTAGCCTTAGCGCAGTCAAGCGGAAAAATTGTTGAAAGGCTTTGGCACGCTAAAATAGATTTTTCACGTTTCAGCGATTTCATAGCACCCATCTTTTCTTCCATATACAGCACGTTAGCTAAAGCCACTACGCAGTTGGCAGGCTACAGCGAAACGATGAATAAACTCTACTTAAACAGGCTCATGTTTATTCCACCCTTCAACCTCATGGCAGAACAGCCAGCCCCAGCCGAGGAAGAGTTTGCTCCAATTCAGATGGGAAAAGCCAACGTTGCCTTCCTATTCAACGTCACCGTGGCAAGAAAAAATGCACGAAAACTCACTGAAAGACTAGCCCCAAGAACACCCAGACCCGCAGCCACCGCCACTCATCTTGTTGACGCTGAAGTTGCTGAAGAGGGCGCAGAAGAGGCAACAAAAACTGTGCCCGAAATCGTTGCCGCTTTTCAGGGCGGACTCAACTCAAAAATTGCCCCAAGCACGAAGGGCATGACATCAGTTCTCAGGAGATATCACAACCCAAAACTTTTGTCGCCTTCTTTGCGGGCAACACCGAAACCGCTAATGACCTCACAAGTTGAGAGCACCCCATCGTCTATTCCTGTGGCAGCTACGCCAGAAGGAGAGGCTCCTCAGCTTCGGTTGCCTGAAGGCCCATCGGTTACTTCCTATCCGCAAGAAGTGGATACTGAAATCTTGGCGGTGGTCTCAATTCCTGCTGTCCAGTTTGGGGCTGCGGCTGCGAGATCGGTTGGATACGCAACAGTGTTACCTAGCATTCTTATGCAACAGGGAAGTCCGATATTGACGAATTATGCTTCCTTTCCTGCAGCATCTGCTGAATCAGCCGAGGCACAGGTTTCGATGCCTGTTGAAAGGTTGAGTCCAGAGGTTATGGGCTCGTTAGAGTCTGCGGCTAAGTTGCCGGGCTCCGTTTTTGACAGGAATGTTCCGATTTTGAGTTCGGTTGTTTTGTCCGCGGCGTCAACTCCAGAGACTGCTACGCCAACCATTGCGCCGTCTCCCCGTTACGTCGGGTCAGCCGCGTTTCCTTTGATGGGTCTAAGCCCACTAAGCACTACAGTTAAAGAGATTTCTCCATACCTGACCTCGCTGGCCCACAGTGTTTCTAGGGCTGTACGCGCCACTGTACCCCGCCTATCTGCTGTTCCAGCCGCCGCTTCAACTGCCGCAAAGTTTGTCACGCGGACGCTGCTTCAAAGCGTCTCCACTGTTGAGGCGCCCACGTTCTTGAATAGAGCAGGTTATGCACTTTCCAGACCAAAAATTGAGGGAAAACCCAGCGAGGTGGAGGCCTTCAGGCTGCCTCAGATGGTTACTTCTTTGCTTGTGGGGCTCAGCCAACAGTATCCTCTCCTGTCGGGCGAGGCTGAAATCGGCGAAGCCTTGGCGTCAACTATGGACATGACAGTTGTTCCAGAAGAAACCATGCTGCTGGATACAGTGCCGGAAGTGAAAACGGCATCTAAACTGTCAACGGCAATAGCGTTAGCGTCATCAGAAAGCCTGATTGCCCAGAGACTACAGCAGGAGCCAGGCAGTTTAACTGGAGGGCTACAGGTTGCGCGGTCATTACCAGCAGAAACGTTTGGTGCGGGCGCTTTCAGTCCTGCAAGAGCCGCAAGGATGAGCGGGATGGCGGCGGCTTCCACAGTGTTGGCGTCCCGCGGAAAACCTGCACCTTGGGGTCCATCTGGTCCTCCACGCACTTCCAAGCTGAGTCCGGTGCAGCGTACTGTCCAGAACACATTCAACATTACCTTGGCTGAGGCAAAAGATGCGGACCTCAGGGACTTGGAGCGTAAAATAAACCGGATTCTTTCGGAGCAGATAAGAAGATACTATGGGTCAACAAAAATTTGAGGAGAAACTAGAAAATGCTGATGAAACTGGATGACATTGAACTCATCAAGCGCATTGACAAGGATGGCGCAGTTGAGGAAATCAGAAGCATCTACAATATTGCCATCTCCGGGAAGAGGCGTATTGTGGAACTGGAGATTCCGGGTTTAACGGGCAACGTGTTTCAGGATTTGGGCAGAAACCCCTTACTGATTGCTTTTGAAGGCGAACTGATAGGCGCCAACACGATGAACACGCTTCAGGACATCAAAGCAAAGTTTGAGATGAGAAAACCAGTTCCATTCTCATCAGACATTTTTCCGATAACTGATGTAACAGAAGTTGTGATAGAGAATCTGACGGTTAATTTCATCGGCGGAACCCCCGCAGGGAGCCGCTACTCGATGCTTCTGCGGGAGCATAAATCGTCAAGCACAGGTAGCGGAGGAGGACCAGGCGAAACGCCGCCGCCAAGCCAAGAGGAAAGCGCAACGAAAGATGTTGAAGCGAAAACGAGCAAAATCTATTCATCTGTAAACTCAGGTTCTTAGGTGACTGAGATGCTGCGACCAACCTACCAAGTAAACATCGGTTCGGAGACGTTCAGTACAGACAAGGGAGACGGCATCGTGTCTATCCATGTTATCCGCAACGTCGGCTTGCCAACAGACAGCTGCGAAGTCTTCTTGGTTGGAAGCAACGAATACAAATTTGAAAGAGACGACGAAGTAAAAGTTAAGCTGGGCTATGACCAAGAGATTGTGTCCGTGTTCAGCGGCTTCATAGATAAAATCGAGCAGGGAATCTCCCTAGTGAGGTTGACCGCTCTTGGACCCGCCTTGGGGCTTCTGCGTTTAAGAATTAATAGAGTTTACCTCAACCAGACTGCGGGAAAGATAGTGCAGGACTTGGCTCAGGAGGCTAGCCTAAAGGTTTCTGAGGCGTCGGATGGAATAAACTTGCCCATGTATGTTGTTGATGACACCGCCAGCGCGTATGAGCATATTTTGAGGCTTGCGGGTCGCTGCAACTTTGATGTGTACATGACGCCTGATGATGAGCTGATGTTCAAGAAGTGGAATGGCAACAAAACGCACACTCTCGAGTATGGTAAGAATTTGATAAGCATTGAGGAGCAGGATTTTGTTCCCCTCTACGCCAGCACAAGAGTGTATGGGGAAAGTCCTGCAAGCGTCAAGGGCGCCGAGACTTCCCACTGGCTAACGAAGCAGGAAATCAAAAGTGAGGCTGGAAGCGGCGACGTTCTGGCAATAGCTGATGCTGCCATAAGAGACACGGAAACCGCTGAAACTGTTGCAAAGGCGAGGCTGGATAAGCTGAAGTACACTTTCGCCGCGGTTGTTGAGACAGTGGGCAATCCTGATATTAAAGTTGGCAACAATGTAACCCTTGAGGGTATGCCTAATTCAGCCGTCAGCGGCGAACTTGAGGTTAGGGGTGTCGAGCATTACTTGAGCAAAACCAAAGGTTTCACGACAAGAATCGATTGCTGGATGAAGAGGTGAAGGATGAATGAGTATAGTTGATGCTATGAGGGAAATTGCCGAAAAAGAGTTGAAGAAGATACATTTCCCTGAATTGGCAGTCGTAACCTCGATTTTTCCGCATTCAAGCGCAGGTGACAAAGACAACTACGAATGTAATGCACGGCTGAAGAACAGTGACATCGAATTAAGGAAAGTCCCGATTGCTACCCAGTGCATTGGCTTGGTGGGTATTCCACGGGTCGGAGACCTAGTTCTTATCGCCTTCATAAACGGGGACATAAACGCGCCCATAGTGATTGGAAGACTATACAACGACGAGGATAGACCTCCACTGAACGAATCTGAAGAGGTTGTCTACGTCCCACCCTACGCCGAGAACACTGACGTAAGAAGAATTTACCTGGAGTTTCCTGGGGGAATGGTTCTCAGAGTTACCGACGATGAAGTGGACGTTAATGCTGGGGACACAAAAGTGGTTATACAACGTGACGGAGACATCCTCATCGAGTCGAAGGCAAACATCAGCATAAAAGCGGATGGCGACACCACAGTGAAGTCGAAGGGCAACATGAGCTTTTCGGCTTCCAGCATAAAAATGGAAAGCGAGAAAGATTTGAACTTGAAGTCGGGCACAGACATGAAAGTGGAGTCAGGCACCGCGACTGAAATCAAATCTGCTGCCACAATGAAGGTGGAAGCAAGCGCCACAATGACAATCAAAGGAGCAACAGTTAACATAAATTAGGGGTGAAAAATGTGTCAGACAAAAGAGAGCTTGGAAGAGATTTGAAGTTGCAGTTCGACGAGTTAGGGGTAGATTTGGCTGCAACAAAAGGAGATTTTGAAACTGTTTCAGATGAACAGAATCTTGTTCAGGCAATCATACATCGGTTAACAACTGAGGAAGGTGAACTCTATGATATTGGTCACGCAGACTATGGTTCGCGGCTTCATGAACTTGTGGGAGAACCAAACAACGCACGGACAAGAGAGATGCTCAAGAACCTTGTCAACGAGTGCCTAGCTGAGGAACCACGAATCTTAGAGGTCACGGACATAAAAGTTACACCCAACCAGTACGACCTGAACCGCCTCGACATCGAAATCACGGTTCGCCCAGTTGGAAAAAGCACGTTGCTAAGTGTAGTTTACCCATTCAGCTTGGAGGGAAAATAATTGCCGTTAACAAGAAAACCCTATAGACAAATAGCAAAAGACATCTTAACCCAAATCACTGGAGGAGAGACCACCGAACAGCACACATACATTATCGGGAAGGCACTGTACAGTCTCTCAAACACACCCATCACCGAAATCCACGACATCGAAGGAACAACGAAAGGCACACCAAAAACCTTCGCGAAAAACGTTGACTACAGATTAGCCGGAGACTCGGTTGAATGGCTGGCTGCAGGAGAACACCCTGACGAGGAAACCCGTTTCACTGTAAATTACACGTTTTCTAGGTCAGCAGGGATTTCAGACGTTAACCCCGGTAGCGTAGTCAGAACCCTAGTTGAGTCGATAAGCAGAGAAATCGAGTACCTTTACGCCCAAATGGACCAAGCATACCTTTCAGGCTTCCTAGAAAGTGCCACAGGCGAAGCATTAGATTTGGTGGTTTCGCTTCTAGGCGTTAAACGCAAGCCACCACAGCCTTCATCCGGATACGTTACTTTTGGTCGAAGCACAGAACCTGAAAAGTTGCCTGTCATTGGAGAAGTCCAACTATACGACGGCTCTCCAGAATATGTCCTGAAGAAGCCCCTCCCAAAAGAGGTGACAAAAATTGAGGGAACACTCAAGGGGGCTCCAGCGACTTTCGAAAAAGCCGTTGATTACAGTTTGGTGGGAAACAGAGTTAGGTGGCTTCCTGAAGGAAACAAGCCTGACAAAAAATCGGT
Source organism: uncultured Candidatus Bathyarchaeia archaeon (assembly GCA_964647775.1). Lineage (GTDB taxonomy): Archaea > Thermoproteota > Bathyarchaeia > Bathyarchaeales > Bathyarchaeaceae > Bathyarchaeum. The sequence goes on along the minus strand of CAZYJH010000024.1, from coordinate 5,266 downwards.
ATTCAATGTTGACTACGTATGCAACCAAAAAATTACGATACCAAAAGGAACCACTGTTGCCACATTTTCGACAAGACCCGAAGAATCGCGGTCATTTACCACAACAGAGGTGGCATCGTTGAAGCCTACAGGTGACGGAAAATGGGAAATCGAGGCTCCTGTGACCTGTAACGTTGCTGGTATATGGGGAAACGTTCTTGCAGGCTCAGTGTCAATCATGCCTCAGCCTGTTCAAGGTGTAGAATACGTAATCAACAAGGGAGACATAACAAACGGCGTAGAAACCGAAAGCGACTCAGAGCTGCGAGAACGAGGAAAACATGCCCTAGAGTTTGCTGGCAAAGCAACAGTCTCATCCCTTGATACAGCAATCAGAGCCGTAGAGGGCGTAAGATCCTTGCTTATCGAAGACAAGCCTGAAGGCGTAGCTGGCATCGTTAAGGTTATCGTTGACGGCGGAGACCAAGAAGAGATTCAGCGTGTCATCAGCGAAACCAGAGCTGCAGGCATAAAAGTTGAGTTATTGAGTCCAAGAATCGTCTACATAGACGTCACGTTAACATTGACATTGCAGAAAGGCACCTCACCCACAAACGCTGTGGCTCAGGCAGAAAAGCTGGTCAAGAGCTACATTTCTTTGCTGAAAATAGGCTATGATGTGCTCTTCTCCAAGATTATAGAGGCGGCTTTACGGGTCAGAGGCGTACTTGACGTAACGGACGTAATCATTGCAGCTCAAAGGGAAGAAGAAATCTTTGAAAGCGAAATAGAGAACATCGCCATAAGCAGCGAAGAAAGAGCAGAACCAAGAACCATAAATATACTATACGAAGAAAAGGAGTAAAGATTATGGATCGCCTTGAACGAATTTCCAATAGACTTCCAAGATTCTATAAGCATTGGGAACAAGACTCGCTGGTGTTCACTCTTCTTAAGGCAGTAATTAAGCAGCTGGATGAAGCAGAAGAAAGAATAACCGACATGATGAAGGCTCACTGGGTAGACACGTCGGTAGGAGACGAATTGGATAAGCTAGGCGATCTCTTGGGACTGAGCAGACTTACTGAAGAAAACGACGCCCCCTACAGAGCCCGCTTGAAGCGAGCAGTAACCGAGTACGAGGGAGGCGGAACAGTTTCAACAATATTAGCAGCTGTTAAAGCATTAATCCGCGCACAAAGCGAGGAAGATGTACAGATTATCGAAAACCCGCCGACCTCAGCTTACGCAGATTTTATGGTAAGAGCTGGAGACACATGGACGCTGGGAAGCAACAGCATAGAAGACACCCAACCCAAATTAACAATAACTGTAGAAGAGACGGGAGGGGTTAGTAACCCCCAAATCATGAACGTCGACACTGGAGAATCCATAACTTTTGAGGGAAAACTGAAAAGCGGGCAAAAACTTGTTATAACAAAGAAAAAAGCCCTGATTGACGAAAAAGACCTTTCACAAAAAGTTGTTCCACAAACAGTCCCACGGCTTCTCAGGAAGGGCTCAACATGGAAATACAGCGAATCCCTTGAGAAGCTGGTTGGACTCTTTGACACAGCGAAATTTGATGAGCACACCTTCGCTGTCAAAATACCTGCAGTCAGAATACGTTTTGATTGGACCAGACTCCAGCCTGCTACCTTCGAAGTAAGAATCAAGTCAAAAGCTTTGGAGGGGAGCGGTTATTCAGTGTCTTATCTGGAGAATGTGGTAAACTCTATGAAGGCTGCGGGCGTAAATGCAATAATTAACATTTCAGGATAGTGAATTAAAATGGTAGAATTTGAGCCAATAAAAAAGAATGCGGGTGACGTTATCCGGTCTGAAGACTGGAACAAAATACAGGAAGACATAAAGGCTGACCTTGAAGAGCTTGAACGCAAACTTCAGGAATTGAGGGACTACACTGACAGCATGCAGGAAACCACAACATTGCTGAACGTAAGTAGCCTTGGGGGAACTTCCTACGACCTGAATGAGGTTATACGGCACGAAACGACCAGCTACGAGTCACCCATTATTGGTCTGCTGACAAAACAGTGGCTTCTGGAGAAGGGAAAAACGGGAGAAATATGCAAATTCGGTGTTGTAACTCACCTAAACTCGATAGACTATTGGTCTGGCGCAGAGAACGGTGACAAGAAAGTGCTAGAAGTTGTTTTTGACTACATTGATGGAACCAACGCTGTTATAGGCGGACTCTTTGTTCATGACCGCTCCAAGCTTAGACCAAAAGGCGTCGACAACCCCTATGTTGAGTACATACTGGCTCCAAACGAGTACGTCTGGTACAGATATAGGATAGCCAACCCGAACCCACAAAAAGAAGTCCTGAACATCAGCTTCAGATGCACTAGCCCAGACTGCACTCCACGAATTGGCAACGTTTTACATTACAAGTCCAAAATTACACCCGCCACGTCTTAGCTGAGTGACAGGGAATGCTGACAGAAATCGAAGACAGACTCGTCAAAATTCTTCAAGAAAAAGTCAAGGAGATACCGAAAGACAACATCGTAGTCAACATGGAACCTGCCACGTCGCCGGCAGTAGCCATCTCTAACCTCAATTTCGCGTTTGAAAACATGGGCTTAGTTGAAAATATAGATGAAGGCAACATCGCGATGGAGGAGCTGTTCAGCAGCGACGGCGCCAAAAAATCATACAGTCTTGAGGATAAACCTCTGCAAGAAACTGTTCAGGTGACGTGCCCTCCAGGAACCTCTTTAGAAGAGAGAAAAGATTTCGATGTAGATTATGCCAAAACCTCAATAGAGTTCAGCAAGGCGCCTCCAAAGGGCAAAAACAATCTGCTCGTCAAGTATCTGTCAAACAAAAAGATAATGACCGTGAAAGGTCTGAAAATTAAGGGAACCTACGCAATCGATGTAATCCACACTGACAGAGCTGAAGCGGATTCGCTTGCCGAAAAAGTAGTTAAGGCTCTTTTGCTGGCGGAGGACGAACTTGCAACGGAAGGTATCGAATTGAAGCCTGTTGGCGGAGAGATGCTGCGGGAGCAGGGAAAGAAGACGGAAAAGATTCGGCTGAACTACGCCTTTGAGATGGAGATGCGCGTGAAGAAGATTATACCTCCAATAACGAAGATAACAATTAGCCGCAAAACCGTTTAGCCCCTGAGAAAGACTGAAACTCTTGGAGACGTCAACAAGAAAATGTCCGAGACCAAGCTGCCTTACGGAAAACCCGTTAAGCTTCTGATTGACTTGCAGGGATTTCCTGACGGAAGACTGGTGCTGTTTCAGATTTGGAGAAAGAAGGGCGGAAACGAGGAGAAGATCACTGAAGTGTACGGGGTAACAAAGGGAGGAAAAGGAGTGGGACGATGGACGCCGATGATTGAACGCAAAGAGATTCTGCGTGTACAGGAGAAGACGAGTGAGCAGGTGGAGGAAGAAAAATACTACTTCATTGCCAAGATCGATGATCAGGAAGTCAAGTCTGGAGACATGGTGCTGGTTTATCCCCTTGATATATACTTAGAGGATAAGAACAAAAAGCCGCTTCATGGAATCAAGTATAAGATCACGTTTTCGGATGGAAGCACAAACGAAGGAAAATTTGAGAATGGCCATGCAAAGTTTCCAGATGCTCCACCAGGAAAGTTTGAACTTGAGGTGGATGGATACGAGTTTGTTTATAAGCCGCCAGGCAAGATCATCAAAGCCTTTTGGGGAAAAAACAAGGTTAAAATCGGTGACGAAGTGAAAATGGTTGTCGACGTGAAGGATTTTGACGATGGAACTAAAGCAAAGTTTGAGATATGGGAAAAAGGTGCAAATGAAAAGAAGGATCTAATCGATCAAATTGATGGGGAGGTCCAGAAAAACAAAGTTGAGGCTGTTTGGGTGTATTCCACTGAGGATGTGGAAGGGGACGTGGAAGAGGATGAAGAAGAGAAGGGCGAACCAGAGTATTTCTTTGATGTAACTGTTGAAGAGGAGAAAGCAAGATCCGGGATCTTGAAGTTCACTCACGTTCTGGAAATATATTTGGAGGACGAGAAAGCACCTCTGGACGACGTGAAATATAGGATAACTCTTTCCGACGGAACAGTTAGGACAGGGCGATTTGAAAACGGATGGGCAAAAATAGAGAATGCCCCATTTGGAAATTTTTTCCTTGCAGTCGAGAATTACGATATTGTAATTAAATAAAGGTGAGAAAGGTTAACAGAACTTTTTAAGCCGCTCAGATGGGATTGGTTCATTAACCTTCGTAATCAGAGTGGTAAATCCGCAGATTTGAGTACCCCTCAAAAGAAAGGGCGTAGACGCCCGAGAATACATGGAAGCAGCAACAAACCCCGTTCAGAGACGATAAGGGGTTCAGCGAGCCAGCGCAAAGCAGTTCTGGTTCTAAAAAATTTTTCCAAAATCCCATCCAAACATCAAGACGTTGTTAGAAAGATAATCACAGAAGCATTCAAGGACCTAGATGATGTTTTGAGGATTGACTTCTCGGGTAACTTCAAAGGAGAAAAAAAGTATACCTTAACATTTGTTTTTGCGCATACATGGAATCGCTTTACGAAGAGAGGGTACAGGTATTGGACTGGCCCTTACGGTATGTCTGGTGAAGTATATGTGGGAATCCTCAAAAAAAATAATGCTTGTGAGGACATAAATATCGAGAAAAGCTGTACACCTCTGTTTCCAGATAAACCCGAAATGCTTGGTAAACTGATTGCTTTTGTGGCGGTGCATGAGATTGGACATTTACTGGGATTGATGGATAAGTCGTCGTATTCTGGAGCCGATGATGGCGGACATACAGGTGATCCGACAAATTTTATGTTCGAAATAAACGTGAACAGTGAATACATAACAAAAAAGCATGAAAGAACTTTCAAGTATGTCATCAAAGAAGGAGAAACTCCGAAGAAAATAGCTAAAAGGAGAGGTTGGGGATCGGTTGAGGAGCTATACAATATAAAAGGTATCGATGGGCGTACTAACAGAGAAATACTTGAAAACAAAAAACTCCCATTCACTGGAACAGAAATCTGGCTCAAGAGCATTCCCAAATCCCTAGAATTTGTGAGAAGGGTTGAGTTAACGGACAAGTCATTCAACAGAGAACAGATAACTACCATGAAACAGTGGATAAAAGAAGGCAAAGATATACTGCAAACATTCTAAATGCGTATTAGACTGTGCCTACGGATAACGCAAAGAACCGACCATGGATTCCAGAAATTCACTGATGTCTCTTTACAAGCTAACGCCTGGAATTGGGATTTTGGTGA
>CAZYJH010000023.1:0-14923 GCA_964647775.1 uncultured Candidatus Bathyarchaeia archaeon | reverse complement strand
ATAATAGCGCGAAATTTATCGTACAACATTTAAGAGCTTTGCTGTGGTTTGTTGACTGTACTCTACAACTGGAGTAACTGGAAGTTAAGTATAAAAGAGGAATTCGGGAGATTAATTTTTCATGAAGACCGAAAGCTGGCTACAATGTATTGTTCCTAGTTGCGGAAAAAAGTACAGCGTCAAAGAACAGAGAACCACCTGTGACTGCGGCGAACTTCTTGACGTACGCTATAAGGGAGCTTTTCCTGAAAGCCTCAAAGAAACCTTCAGTGAACGCCTAAACCACCGGCAAAACATATTTAATGAGAGTGGGGTTTGGCGATACCGCGAACTAATCAATTTTGCCGGAGTAGACACAGAAAAACCCTCCGATTACAGCAAAAAACTGGTCTCCTTAGACGGAGCGGAAGGAAGAACAAAACCGTTCCATCTGACCCGAGTCGCCGAATATGTTGGCATAACAACTGATAACTTCTGGCTGCAGTTCGAGGGAGACAACCCAACAGGCTCCTTCAAAGACAACGGCATGGCAACCGCCTTCACGCATGCAAGGATGGTTGGAGCCAAAAAAGTTGTTTGTGCCTCCACCGGGAACACTTCAAGCTCTGCAGCGGCGTTTGCGGCAAACGAGCTGGACATGGAGGCTGTGATTCTTGTTGGAGCAGGAAAGATCGCCAAAGGCAAGCTTGCCCAGTCCCTTGCGTATGGTGCTAAGGTTCTGCAGGTGAAGGGCGATTTCGACGTTGCCATGGCTATGGTGACGGCGCTTTCAAAGCAGAGCGAAATCTACGTCGTTAATTCCCTGAATTCCTTCCGGCTTGAAGGACAGAAAACTATGATGTTCCGGGTGCTTGATTATCTGCGTTGGGAAGTTCCTGACTGGATTGTGTTTCCTGGAGGAAATTTGGGTAACACTTCGGCTTTCGGTAAGGCGTTCATGGAGCTTTACGCGTATGGTTGGATAAGGAAGAAGCCGCGGATGGCTGTTGTTGTGGCTGAGGGTGCGCCTACCTTGTCTGACCTCTATAATGAGCATGAGCTGAGATGGAACAGCGGAAACATCGACAACAGCATCATAGATGACTACTATAGCGAAGTGGACAGAAAGGGCATCAAGGCGAAGACAAGAGCAAGCGCAATAGAGATTCTTAAACCCGTGAACTTGAAGAAGGCTCTGCGGACCCTCGAGTTCACTAATGGCGTGGTAACCACGGTTCCTGACTCAGATATAATGGATGCTATGGCTATGGTAAGCAAGAACGGCTTCGGATGTGAACCTGCTTCAGCCGCAACTGTGGCAGGAACCAAAAAATTGGTGGAGCAGGGCATAATCGGCGCCGACGAGACTGTGGTCGGAATTTCAACCGGTCACATCCTCAAGGACACTGCGGCAATAGTGGACTACCACTTTGACCCACAAAACAGGTTCGCCAACACGCCAATAACAGTCGAGCCGGATGTAAAAGAAATCCTGAAACTTGTAAACGTTTGAGTCGCCTTTTTAGATGGTGCCTACGAAGCTCATTGCCTGTGCTGCGATGAAGAACCAGAATATTGAGCTGGTGAGTTTGGAGCCTATCTTCCAGACGACAGTGAGAAGAATCAGGATTGTCGCCATCTGTATCATTTGTTGAGACGCTGAGACCCCTAGGTTGGTTAAGATGAAGCCAATCAGGAATGTTAAACCATCTCCGATACACTTCAATCCAGTAAATATTTGACCTAAAGCCTCGATTAGACCCGGGCTCATCATGTTCTCTTAACTCTCAAACCTACCAGTGAGGTTCACTAACAATTAAAGTCGCATAACTTATGAATATTGTGCGGTTACCCTTCGTATCAGAAATTCGGCAAACCAATTGATAACACCAATACAACTCTTTTTTGAAGTTTCTCACTCCAACTTTCAACTTATTTTTCTGCTTCTTATTGCCGAAACCAGAATATGGTGCAGCACAAAACACCTCATGTTTTTGATTGTTTTCAACCCCGAAAACTCCTTTATATCCCATCCAGTCGCTCTTACGCCTGAGTAGATGTGCTATGCTTGAAGAATTTTCACTGTCAACCGGACAGCTGCTTCTTGCCCTCTTCAGTTTGATACTTCTCTTCATCGTTGTCTATGGCGCCATAACATTCAAGGCATACAGGAACATGAGCTAAACCTGAAGCACACCCCTTCATGTCACATCTTCTTAGAAATGAAAACCTTAAGTAGAAGCCCCTATCTTTTTAGGGAAATGACTGCCCTGGTAGTATAGCTCGGTCCAGTATAGGCGGCTGTCGCCCGCCCGACTCGGGTTCAAATCCCGACCAGGGCGCCACTACTTACTTTCACATATCCGTTGTTTGTTAAAAGTTGTTTTATGAAAATAAGCCATTTTCAAGTAGACTAGGTGCTGTTTGCTTTGTGCTTGAAGAAGATTTAACAAGTTTTTTATAGTTATGTTTACTGTTTGATTGTTAGAGGAGATTGTTTTGTCTGTTAAAGTGACATCTGATTATGTTAGCCTTTTGAATAAAGCCGTTTCAAGGGAACTTCAAGTCTCGATTCAATATATGCTGCAGCACGCAAAGATGGAGAAGTTGATACAGAGAGTCATTCCCGAGAATATTCTTTTGGATAAAACAACGTACGATGCGATGGGAACATTCTTGCGGGAATTTGCGATTCAAGAAATGAAGCATGCCGCTGACATTATGGAACGGATTTACTATCTTGGCGGAGAGGCGACAACAAAAGCGGAAAAGCCTGTTGTCGGGAACAGTTTGAGTGAATTTGCAAAAGGCGGTGTAAAAGCGGAAGAGGAAGCTCTGGTGCTGTATCGAAAGATTATCGAGGCTGCCGTAAAAGTTGGTGACTGGGACACTCATGAACTGTTCGAAAAAATATATGCAGACGAGGAGACTCACCTGTTCAAGTTTCAGGAGTACGTGAACGTCAAAGATGAGCCGGAAGGAATTGGATCGCCTTTGTCTGAATGGCGTAAAATTTTTACTGATAACTATTTTGTGTTGCTGAATAAGGCTGCGGCAAGCGAAATCTCTGCAATCATCCAGTACACGACACAGCATGAAAAAGCCAGTTTGTTGGCGTTAAGGAAAGAGAAGTCGGCACTTGAGGTTATCACTGAAGCTAACAAGGCTAAGGTTGTTAGCGACTTGCTGAAAGAGGTTTTCATGCAGGAGATGGACCATCTTGAAAAGATTTCTGAAAGGATTTACTTGCTTGAAGGCGAGGCAACTCCTGTTCCTGATCCGCTTCCGCAGGTCGGTGACGATACTGATGATTTCTTGAAGTTGGGTCATGCGGCTGAGAACGACGCTATACTGTTGTACCGTAAAATCATTGAGGAAGCGTTTAAGCGTGGGGACACCTTGACGAGGCGCATGTTTGAAGACATTGTCATACAGGAAGAGGAGCACTATTGGAAATTTGATGATTTCCTGAAGTAGTTTGTGCACTTTGCAAAATTGGTATGCTCCGGCTGATGTACGTGTGCGTGCCTATTGGCGCTCGAATTTTCGGTGCGCCAAACCCGCTTTTTTTGTTTTTTTGTGTGATTGATGCGTTTTACTGTTGTATAATAGTAAATAGCGTTCTGTGTTGGAGGGGTTGAAGTTAGTTTATTATAGCGTATTTGTAACAAAATAATGAAAAGAGCATTTCCGACCTGAATTCGTGGAGAACTGTTGGATGGCGAAGCCAGAGAAAAACAAAGAGCGCAAAGGGTTACCGTTTCAGGGCATCTTTGCTTTAGGTTTTGTTAGTTTCTTCACTGACATATCAAGTGAGATGGTTTTCAGTATATTGCCTGCGTTTCTTCTTGGGTTGCCTGGTTCCAGCGTGGCTGTGTTGGGTTTAATCGAGGGAACTGCTGAGGCTTTAAGTTATTCTTTGCGTGCTGTTTCAGGAGTTTTTTCTGACAAGTTCCGTAAAAGGAAAATTTTTGTTTTGATCGGATACTCCTTTTCGAATGCTGTTAAGCCTCTTTTTGCTGTGGCTAGGGCACCAATTGATGTTTTTTTGATACGTGTTGGTGACCGTCTTGGGAAGGCTGTTCGCACTAGTCCACGTGATGCCCTTCTCGCTGAGTCAGTTTCTGAGAAACGCAGGGGCGCTGCCTTCGGTTTGCATCGGGCTCTTGATCAGGCAGGCGCTGTTGTGGGGCCTGTGATTGCCTCAGTAGTTATGATCCTGTTGGGCTTCACCATAAGAGACGTTTTCTGGCTGTCACTGATTCCCGGTGCGATTGCTTTGTTCATCATTTTGTTTGTGGTTAAAGAACGGGTCAGCAGATCAACTGGAGAATTCAAATTGCTTGCAGGCATCAAAACTGCTTTAAAAGGCAACTTTTTATTGCTCCTAATTATTGTCGGCGTTTTCTCTTTGGGAGCCTTCAACTTTTCTTTTGTTCTCCTCCATGCGCAGGAGGCTGGAATAGCCGCTTCGCTTATTCCTTTGGTGTATGCGGTGGTTAATGTGGCTCATGCTGCAATAGCGATTCCAGCCGGTGTCCTGTCTGATCGGGTAGGTAAGGAGAAAGTCATGGTTTTGGGTTACGGCATTTTCCTCTCTGCTGCTTTGATGTTCTTGCTTCCGGCAACTGGTTATGCTGCTCTTTTGGTTGCCGTGTTCTATGGTGCTTACGCTGGGGTGATTGAAACGGTTCAGAGGGCGTTGATTCCTGATTATGTCGGAGAAAAGCTGAGGGGAACGGCTTATGGGATTTATTATTTGGTTGTCGGTTCAGCCTTCTTTGTTTCTAATGCTGTGGTCGGAACCTTGTGGGAGATTTTTGGTTCATCTACTGCATCCGCTTACAGCATAAGCTTGTCTGCCGTCGCTATTGTGGCTATGATTGTGTTTGTTAGAACAAAAGCTGTGAAGCCGTCTTTTACAGCAGGTCCAGTTTAATCAGGTTGTCTACGAGTTTTGTGTCTGCAAGAGAGCAGTAGACCCATTTTCCCTTTTTTGTGCGGTTGACGATGCCCACGTTTTCCAGTATCTGGATGTGATGGGAGAGGTTTGGCTGGGTCATGTCAAGGCACACCATCAGTTCGCATACGCACATCTCTTTGACCCTCAGCAGTTTTACTATTCTGAGCCTTTTTTCGTCAGACAGAGCCTTGAAGAATCTGCTGTTTTTCTTTGCGGTTTCGGCGTCTGCTACGTCGTCAGTTAGTTGGGTCAGCTCGTTTCGGTATTTTTCAACGGCGTCGGCTTTGCAGAAGTCTGTTTCGGTTAGTCGTTTTAGCCGTTGGTTGACTTTTTTCATTGGGTTCTCACCATGTTCTATGTGAAACGTATTTAAATTTGTTTATATAAACAAAACGTATAAATATATCTAAAATTGTTTATATGATTGTACTGTTAAAGGAGGAAGTGACCAAAAACATGACAACAGACCTCAAATGCCCCTACGGAATCCCCGACAGCGACTGCTGCCAAGCATCAACCTGCCCAACATATGTTGCAAGACAGAAAAGAAACAAAAAATAACCTCTCCTTTTGGGGAATAGCCTTTGGCAGAAAAAACTGGAATCCACCTCGGCGTTTTCGAAAAGTACCTTGCCCTTTGGGTCTTCTTGTGCATGCTAACCGGACTTGCTCTTTCACAAGTGATTCCCGAGTTAAGCCTTGCCATCAACAATCTGCAGTTCGCTGGAATATCCATCCCCATCGGCGTATGCTTGTTTCTTATGATGTATCCCGCCCTCCTGAATCTGCAGTTGGCTGAACTGAAAAAGCTGGCAAAAAACCCGAAACCGATAATCATAACGATTATTTCAAACTGGGTTTGGGCTCCCATAGTAACTGCTCTTCTTGCCTACTACTTCTTGGCAGGGCATGACCAGCTGATTGTGTCTTTGATTCTGTTGGGGTCAAGTCCCTGCACTGCCATGGTTCTGGTTTGGGGTGCCTTAGCTAAAGGAAACCAGGAACAGAATGTTGTCAACACAACCCTGAACACGATAACCATAATGTTTCTGTATGCGCCTGTAGTTTCGCTCCTGACTGGCATCCGGAACATCCAAATTGACAGAATTGGGCTTCTAATCTCCGTCTTTGTGTTCATTGGAGTCCCGCTGGTTCTAGGCTACATCTCAAAAAAGGCGATTACACTCAGGAAGGGGACGGAATGGTTCCAGGAAACGTATAGACCCGCAGTAGGCAAACTTGCGATAGTGGCTCTGCTGGCAACCTTGATTGTCATATTTTCCTTAAATGGAAGCGTGCTGATTGAGCATCCAGAGGAGATGGTTTTGGTTTCGGTTCCGCTGCTGCTTGGCTTCTTTATTATTGTAGGCGTTAACCTGTTAGTAACCAAGTTTGCGGGACTCAAGTACCGGGAGGGAATAATCTCTGTGATAATCGGTTCCTCCAGCCACTTCGAGATTGCAATTGCCACAGCCATCAGCCTCTACGGTCTGGGCTCACAGGCGGCGCTGGGAACAACAATGGGGCTGTTTTGGGAAGTTCCAGTCATGCTCAGCTTGGTGTATTTGGGCAAGAAATTGGGGCAAAGAGGCTTCTGGAAAAAAGATTAAAGAAAAAAGGTGATTGAAATGGAAAACAAAAAAATTAAGAAACATGTGAAAAAACGGTATGGCGAAATAGCCAAAGCAGAATGTTCCAGCTGTTCATCTGGATGCTGCTCGTCATCTAGTTGTGGACCTCCTCCACAGTATGTTGCATGGAAAATCGGCTACTCTCCCAGCGACATAGAAAGCGTTCCAGAAGATTCCCTTTTGGGTCTGGGCTGCGGAAACCCTGTTGCCCTTGCAAGCTTGAAGGAAGGCGAAACTGTCCTAGACTTGGGTTCCGGAGGCGGCGTCGACGTCTTTTTGGCAGCCAAGAAGGTGGGAACCCGAGGGAAGGTTATCGGCGTAGACATGACACAGGAGATGGTGGAGCGAGCAAAAGCATCAGCCCTTAAGAATGGCTACGCGAATGTGGAGTTTCGTTTAGGCGAAATCGAGTCTTTGCCTGTTGAGGACGAAACTGTGGATGTTATCATCAGCAACTGTGTGGTTAATTTGGCTCCAGACAAGCTGAAGGTGTTCCAGGAGGCGTACCGTGTTCTGAAACCAAAGGGGAGACTCCTAGTTTCTGACCTTGTCACGCAAGGAGAATTACCTGAAGAAGTCAGGAACAGTTTTGATGCTTGGGCAGGATGCATAGCTGGTGCACTGGAAAAAAGTGATTACTTAGACAAAATCTCAAATGCAGGATTCCAGAACATCAAGATTGTTTCTCAGAAACCCTACACTATAGACGTTTCTCCGGAATTAAGGGGAAAAATAGTCAGCGTCCAAGTTGAAGCCCACAAAACTTGAATGCCTTTATCTACCGCCCTCTCCGCTGTTTCCTTCAAGAAGATGAACCCTGATGACCGCAGATCATAAAACTGGATGCCTCATTTGCGGAGAAGAACTAGTCTACCAAAAAGAGCCCGCGCAGCTGGAGTGCTTCTACTGCCGCCAAGTTTATGATTCCAACGCAAAATGCAGGAATGGACATTATGTTTGCGACAGGTGCCACAGTCTACCCGCCATAGACCTGATAGAAAACTACTGTATCTCAAGCAAATCGGAGGATCCCTTGGAGCTTGCGTTGACGCTGATGAGGAACCCCCGCATAAAGATGCATGGTCCAGAGCATCATTTTCTTGTACCCGCTGTCCTGCTGGCTGCATACTACAACAGCAAGAAAGAGTACGGCGAGAAGGCAACTAAGATTAGGATGGCGAAAAAACGGGCTTCACAGATTCTGGGAGGCTTCTGCGGATTCTATGGCAACTGCGGAGCAGCAGTTGGAACCGGCATCTTCGTGAGTCTGGTGACCGGTGCGACTCCCTTGTCTGTGGCTGAATGGAAGCTGGCTAATTTGGTGACTGCCAAGAGCCTTCTTACTATCGCCGAGCATGGGGGACCAAGATGCTGCAAACGCACCACCTTCCTGGCAATACTTGAAGCAGCGGACTTCGCAAAAGAAAACTTGGGCGTAGACTTCAAAATAAACAAGGAACTAAAATGCGAATTCTATCCCCTAAACAAAGAGTGCCTACGGCAAAACTGCCCCTTCCACCCAAAAAAGCTAGAATAGCCTGAAGCTATGAGCCTAGACGGAGCAGTCTTTTCCTGACTGCCAACACAAAAAATGTGGCAACCAGAACTAGTGGCAGAATTATCCATGATGGAAACTCTGGGATAGATTCTGTGTTTTGTTCTATTATCAATGTACCACTATCAGCATTTACTGTCTGAACGACCAAAAAAAATGTACCGCTAGCGTTATAAATATTCAAAATTCCAGTTGTTTCGTGTGTGGTTAACCATTTTATTTCAGACCCTCCGTCACGAATAACACGTACCGTAAAAGACGGGCTTTCAGAACCATTGCTTGGATTAAACTCCCACTTGATTCTCCAATCAACATGGTCAATAGTAAAGTGCGATGACATACCAGAACCCACGGCGTTAGGAAATGTAGTGACCTCAACCCAATTACCAGAAGATGCAAAAACAATACTTGGGGCAGACACTAATAACAAAAAACAAGAAAACAGCACCACAATCGAAGATGTCTTTCTATCTCCCACTAAAGGCACCAACAATAGCTGTCCTACCTGAATGTAAAAGCTTTTTTGTCAAGAAGCCTTGACCAACTATATCGCTTAGTTAGTCAAGAAAATTTGACCTATTTCTCATGTATGTGGGTTTTTTGTTAGAGGAGTGAAGAGCTGAGAGTTTAGACAAGAGAAGATAGGTATAAAGAAATCACGTTTTTTATGGGAAAAAGGCGCAAAAACTCGAAAAGGACATTTACGTGAGACATGTCAGAATCAAATGATATTCTGGTATGAAGAGGGAAAACGCGTAGTCTCGAATAGATCGAGGAGAAAAGAAAAGGGGGGAGATGAAATCCGTTTTTGTGTATTGTTAGCTCGTGGGGTGGAATAAATCAATTTGCGGTAGCTGTTCTGTCGGTACTATGTTGTTGTAAATGAAGCCGCCTTCATAGTTGCTAAGTTGGGCGTAAGCTACTGGTTTGTTGTCTGTTACGGTATCCTCGTGTATGGTGACTGAGCCGTTAGTCATCGTAATGTATGCAAGTTGGTAGACTTCTACTGAGATTGCGTTTGGTATGCCTCCGCTGGATAAACCATAAAGGCTCGACTGGGTAAACATGTTGTTCGTTGAATATGTGCCGACAGAGCCGATGGTGTGACTTAAGATAGACTTATCGGCTGCCCAGTTATAGCTGAAGGTGCCCCCTATGGCTCGATAGGTGCTAGGGTATAGAATGTCGCCTATGTAACGGGTTAAGGTAGCGAAGTCTTCTGGGGTGAACACACTATAGTTCGCCGTTCCGACGCTCCATGCATAATATTCGGTTGGTCCTGTATCTGCAACTATCTTTACTCCGTATGCCACAATAACCGCGTCGCAAGAACCAGTCATGGATGGAATGGCTGTAAAGTCCAAGAAAACTGCAGACGGATAGTTACTTACATGAACCATGGTTTTATTGGTTTTTGGGTCTACGTAGGAAGCTTTTTCTGGCGGCAGAGGACCGACATATGCATACGCTATTTTGACCTGAAAATAAGATTCAGGACCAGGACCAGCCGACTCTATGGAGGATGAGGTTGGCGGTAGAGGTTGCGGCAGAGAAGAAAGCTGAAAATAAGATTCAGGACCAGTCGACTCTATGGAGGGCGTAACTCGGTTAACTGGTTTACCCGGTTGTGTTAACTGTGTAGAAGCGTATATTACTGCAAACATGAAAAAAATTAGCATGGCTGTGAAAACAGCAACTAACTTTTTCTTTATCACTTCTGTTTTCCCCCTGTAAGCATCAATAATAGCCATCCCGCTTAATTTAAAACATTTTTTGTCAAGAAACCTTTACTAAACTGCTCATCATTGGGTCAAGAAATTTTGACTAGCCGCTACAAACAACCTACGCTGAACCTACAAGCTGTTTGTAGTTCCTCTCTATCTCTTCAAGCAGAGTGTCTTTGGTTATTTTGCCGCCCGTTTTCAGCATCGCAGCAATTGCTGCTCCTCCGCATCCGACGCCCTCCTTCACTATCCCCTTCTCGTACGCCTTTAGCCCATCAAATCTTGACTTGCTGAAATCCAAGCCTGCAGCAAGCACTGGAACATCCGCAATCTCCGCAACAAGCCCCTTCAGGTCAGCGGTTCTGTCAGACACAATCCACCTTGTAGTTCCAACCGCCACATTACCCAGAACATCAGGGTTTAGGGCGTTGACAACCGCCAACACAGCAGCCATCTGCGTTCCACCCGCCATAATAACTGGCACCTGTTCTGCGGCGCCGAGCACCAGTCCAGCTAGGGCAGGCTGCATGGGGTCTCCCACGGTTGAAACAGCTTTTATTGGGTCATCCGCAAACTTGCCCTCCTCTACTCCTGCGGCTTCGAGCCCCGCTTCCACGGTTCTTATTTTGAGTTCATGAGGGTTAACTGGCATGCTGCTGCTGACCTTTCCCTTCGCGTCTACGCCCATGGCTAACAGGACGCTCAGCGCGGTTGTGGTGCCGCCGGGGATGCTTTCGCCGATAACCAGATAATCCGCTGTCTTGGACAGGTTTTCTCCAGCAATCTTTGCCCTGTTCAGCACTTCTTCCGCGTTGTCAAGGGCTCTGCCAGTTCTTATGTCCCTTCCTGGGCTGCCGCCCAAATCCACGAAAGGCACATACGGCTTAACCTTCAATCCAGCGCTCACCACTAAGCTTGGTATGTCCGCCAGCCTCAGCGCTGACATGGTTATAAGCGCAGGCGTGGGTATCCCATCAGGCGTCACGGGCACGCCCGGTATGCACTTGCATTTTCCGAGCTGAAGAAGCTCAACGTCGGCTGGGGGCGTGTAATCGGTTATCTCCGGGTTCGCTCCGGCTGCTGATATTCCCTGAATCTTGGCTGTTTCGGTCACGCCGATGACGCAGAGGAACAGGGGCTTCTTTTCTTTTAGCTGGTTCAGCAGTTCTGTGCCTCTTGTTTTGTTGTGTGCTTGGATTATGTCATACATTTTTTAATTTCAACCCTTGTTTTTTTGTTGTGTAACTGTCAGCAAGTCTCACGGATGGAGTATCCAACCAATCATTTAAATCTCTTACTGCAAACATCTTCATCAACAACATCGCCGAGTTGAGTCTGTATGGAACCCAAATTCAGCAATTTGCCCCTGCTCAAGTATCTGGAAGCTCATGGAGTAAAACTGAAAGACCTGATAGACACCGCCTTGGAGCTGTTTGTGCCCCATCCAGGCATAGAAACAAGAGAAAAAGCCGTTGAACTCTTCAAAGCCGGATTCTACGAGGCGCTATCAGACGTGAACGTTTCAGTCCTAGAAGTGGCATGCTTCCGCGCAGAAGAGGACGCCCGGGCAGGTCTGGTTCCCCTTCTTCCCGTAGAGCAGTTTATGGGGCGCCCCGGACTGATAGTTGACGAACTGCTGGGAATGACCATAGCCAACTACATTGCAGGAGCCAGAGGAATCTTCGAATTCATAAGATATGACCAAGCTAAGCCCGGAATCCTGCGGAAGCTAGGTCCAATAGCAAACGATGCAGTAGGCGGGCTGATCGCCGGAGTCTCCTCCAGAGTCTACTCTAACGCTCTGGAACTGGAAAACAAAAAATAGCCAACTTTCTGTGTTCACAGTCAGATTTGCGGTTTGGCGGTTAACTGTCTTTTTCAAGTTCTTCGCTGAGTATCCTCTCTTCCATATGTAGGAGCAGCCCGATTCGGCGTTCCCATTTTCTGAAGAAACGGTGCTGAGCAAACAAGGCGGAGACAGTGTATACCAAGGCGCCAACAATCACAAGCATGAACACCTCCGCAAGAATGGCTCCCTCCTTCAGGGCAGCCAGCATAAGCAGGAACGAAGCCAGCAGGAGAATACACGTAACTATCACTCCTATGAGTGACCCTGTTCTGAATCTGTTGCAGAATAGTTGCTGTGCATGCTGAAAGTTTGTTGCAGATTGCAGAAAAAGAAAACATAACCTCCAAAAAGTTAATATGATACGGAATTTGTAACGGCAAAATTTATTAATGGGTGCGCTGGTTTACGTTGATAGCTTCAGACCTGAAAATTGAAGCTTATTAAGGAGACCCGGCTTTTAGGGTTGGATGATGCCTGCCCAGAGGAGGAAATTCCCAATTTGAAAAGAAATGAGATAGAACCTTCAAACTTCCCCCGTTACCCCAACAATTTAGGGAGGACTTAGAAAAAATTTGTCAATATCACAAAACGATCTTTTGCTCCTCCAAAAATCTTTCTTCCAAGAGAAAGGCTTAGTTAGACAACATTTAGATTCATACAACAAGTTCATCGACACTGGACTGCAGGAAGTCATCGATGAAACTGGAGAAATCAGCATCGAAATCCCGGAGATGCCGTACAAAATAAAACTTGGTCAACTCTGGGTTATAGACCCGCAATCAAAAATCAGTAGACCATACAAGACTGAAGTTGACGGAACAAAACATGAAATCTTCCCCATGGAAGCCCGCTTCCGCAACCTAACCTACGCTGCGCCCCTAGCGCTGGAGATGACTCCAGTTATTGATGGAAGAGAGCAGGAGCCTGAACTTGTTCTCATCGGCAACCTTCCAGTTATGCTGAAATCGAAACTCTGTATCTTGAGCCAGCTAACAGACGAAGAACTGATCGAATACGGAGAAGACCCGCATGATCCAGGCGGCTACTTCCTGATTAACGGCTCTGAACGCGTCATCGTTGCCATGGAAGACTTGGCGCCCAACCGCGTTCTCGTAGACATTGACACCAGAGGAACAAAACCCGTCTATCAAGCAAAAATCTTCTCAACAACCGTTGGCTTCAGAGCAAGAATTCAGCTGCGAATGAAATCTGACGGCGGACTTTTCGTTTCGATTCCTGGAGTGCCAACAGAAGCGCCCTTCGTGATTCTGATGCGCGCGCTTGGAATAGAATCGGACAAGGAAATAGCCGAAACCGTTTCTCCAAACCAGCTTGTGCAGAATGAGCTTGAAGCATCCTTCGAGAAATCCGCAGGATTTGACACAATTCAAGACGCCATGATGTACATCGGCAACCGAGTTGCGCATGGACAAGTGGAAGATTACCGCAACCAAAAAGCCAAAAGCATAATCGACCGCAACTTTCTGCCCCACCTCGGCAGAACCGAAGAAAACCGTCTAGAAAAAGCGCTTTTCTTGGGCGAAATGGCTAGCCGAGTCATCGAACTTAAGCTTGGAATCAGACAGCCAGACGACAAAGACCACTTCAAGAACAAGCGCCTGAAGCTTGCGGGTCCACTGCTGGCTGACCTCTTCAGGATAGCCTTCCGGAACCTGTGCCGAGACATAAAGTATCAGCTTGAGCGGATGGGCATCAAAAGGCAGCTTATCACAATCTCCGCGGCTGTCCGCCCCGGAATAGTAACTGACCGTCATCGGCACGCCATTGCAACAGGCAACTGGGGCAGAGGACGCGTCGGCATCACCCAGCTTCTTGACAGAACAAACACAGTTTCTACCCTAAGTCACCTCAGAAGATTGCAGTCTCCACTTAGCCGAAGTCAACCCAACTTTGAGGCGCGAGACTTGCATCCGACTCACTGGGGAAGACTCTGTCCAAACGAAACGCCTGAAGGGTCAAACTGTGGTCTAGTGAAGAACCTTGCCTTAGCCGCTTCCACTTCTATCTACGTTGATCCCGACACTGTTAAACAGAGGCTCTATCAGCTGGATGTGGTTCCGATGGAGGAAACAGATGTGGAGATGCGGGCTTCAAGTGCCAAGGTTTTCGTTAACGGTTCTATTCTTGGTTACTGTGCGTCGCCGCAGAAATTAGTTGATGAAATAAGAAAGAAGCGTAGGAAGGGAGAACTCTCCACCGAAGTTAATGTTGCCTACTTCTCGAAGAATCATGAAGGAGAAAGCGAAGAAGTTTACATCAGCTGCGATCAGGGACGTGTACGCCGCCCACTAATAATAATCGAGAATGGAGTGCCTAAATTACAGTCTGAGCACATTGAAAAGATTCGCTCCGGCGAATGGACGTGGGACGACCTCATCAAACATGGAATACTTGAGTACATCGACGCTGAAGAAGAAGAGAACATATATGTTGCCCTAGATTTTGATCAAGTCACTCCAGAGCATACTCA
Source organism: uncultured Candidatus Bathyarchaeia archaeon (assembly GCA_964647775.1). Classification (GTDB taxonomy): domain Archaea; phylum Thermoproteota; class Bathyarchaeia; order Bathyarchaeales; family Bathyarchaeaceae; genus Bathyarchaeum. Next base: position 731 of record CAZYJH010000023.1, on the reverse strand, counting down.
CATGGAGATTGCCACCTACACAATTCTTGGAATCTGCGCATCCATAATACCATACCCTGAACATAACCAGTCACCCCGTAACTCCTATGAGGCAGCCATGTCCAAGCAAGCTCTGGGAATCAACTTGACCAATTTCCCTAACCGTGTTGACTCCCGTTCACACATTCTCCATTACCCCCAAACGCCCCTAGTGAAAACGAAACCCATGGAAATCATAGGGTACACCAGCCGTCCTTCAGGGCAGAACTGTGTTGTCGCCATTCTATCCTTTGAAGGCTACAACATGGAAGACGCCATCATCTTCAACAAAGCCTCCATAGAACGTGGCTTGGTACGCTCAACCTTCTTCAGAATCTACGAGGCTGAGTGCCGCCAATATCTGGGAGGACTCAGAGACAGATTCTTGGTTCCCGAAGCGGGAATCAGAGGATACCGCGGCGAACAATACTACCGCCTTCTTGAACCCGACGGCATCGTAAGCCTAGAGTCTGAGGTGGCTGGAGGCGACGTGCTTATAGGAAGAACCAGTCCGCCAAGATTCCTTGAAGAATACAAAGAGTTTGAAGTTAAAGGTCCAACCATGCGAGACACCTCTGTTGATGTGCGCCCAGCCGAAACCGGTGTTGTGGACGACATTTTCATCACAGAAACTGGGGAAGGCAGCAAACTTGTGAAGGTCAGAGTCCGCGACCAGCGTATACCTGAACTGGGAGACAAATTTGCTTCGCGCC
>CAZYJH010000022.1:0-14999 GCA_964647775.1 uncultured Candidatus Bathyarchaeia archaeon | reverse complement strand
TTACGTATTCAAGAACAAAGCTTCTTCCCATCTTCAGCTTCACTCCACGACGCTCCAACTTGAGCGTATAGATAGAAGAGCCACGCATGAAAAGCCAAGCGACCATAAAACTTGTGACAGAAGAAATCATTATTGGCGCAAGCAGAGAATAATTATTTGCCATTTCAGGAATCATTATTATAACGTTTAATGGAGCCTGAGCCGCACCAGCGAAGAGCGCAGCCATACCCGCCAAAGAATAAGTGAATGGCTGAGAAATCATTCCCGGAGCGATAAACTGAAAAATTAATCCTAGAGCCCCGCCAAACATAGCGCCTATGTAGAGGCTTGGGGCAAATATGCCTCCGCTTCCACCAGAACCAATTGTGAAAGCGGTTGCAACCATTTTTAGTACTCCAAGCGTTAACAACAGTGTTATGGCAAAACTTCCAACGAGCGCCTGATTTATTCCTTCGTATCCGACGCCCATGATACCGTAAGTCGGGTAGAATACTCCGATTAAACCTGCCATGGCAGCGCCTATGGCAAACTTGTATCGACTATTAATTCTAAGTTTGTCAAAACCGTCTTCTACTCCGTAGAACAATTTCACCCATAAAATCGATATTACACCGAAGATAAGCCCAAGAAGAAGGTACCAGATAAGCTCAGATGGATTTGTAAATGTTAAGCTGGCGGGAGCATTAAAAGAAGGACTTGTTCCATAATAACTTGACACCGTTGCCGCGCCGATGACAGATGCAAAAATGACCGGAATTGCGTTGAACAAGCCTATTCCACGGTAGAGAATTTCCATTCCGAACAATGCACCGCCTAGAGGAGCATTAAATGTTCCTGCTATTCCTGCTGCCAAGCCGCAGACAACTAAAAGACGAATTTCATGAGCATCTAGATTCAATGTTTCTCCGATGAATGAGCCTATTGAAGCTCCTATTTGAGCTATGGGTCCTTCTCTGCCAGCGCTCCCTCCCGAACCTATGGTCACCGATGAGGCAAGAATCTTTAAGAAAGTCACACGTTTCCTTATTCTGCCACCTTTGAGGGCTACGGCTTCCATAACCTCTGGAACACCATGCCCCTTGGTTTCAGGGGCAAACTTCATTATTATTGGACCTATGATTAGTCCGCCTATGATTGGAAGAACTAAATATGCCCAGTTAAACCCATAAGCATAAACTGAAATTTTCGGGAGTAAAAGGTCAAAGAAGAGCCAGCGGTTAAAATCTAAAGTTACCCTAAAGACTATTGCTCCGAGGCCTCCAACAATTCCAGCAACGGCACCTAACAAGTCAAGTAACAGCCATTTTTTGGCGTGTTCATTCAACTGAAACCTCTGCTTGAGATCGCACACAGAGACCATTCTTTGGGAAGCCTTCTACTATTCTGACACTTTAGGGCACAGATTTAAACATAACGAAACAAAATCGTTACAATTGCCCACCAAATCATTTTTTGGACTTTTTTCTAGCCATTTCTATGAATGGAACAAGGGCACAACCCGATTATTACGCATAATAGGAGCATCAATATCTAGGCGAGACATCAAAACAGTTTGTTCTTTTAACCTTTTTGAGCCATATGTACCCCATTTAACTCGAAGATTCGATAGAAAAGATTCAGACAGAAATGATTTGGTGCGGCCGCCGGGATTTGAACCCGGGATTGCAGGCTTGGAAGGCTTACACCAGGATGTCTGTGTCCTACCAGGCTAGACCACAACCGCACATCTGGTTGACTGCAATTTAATGCAGTGAACGTCTTTTATGAATTTTGTCTCTACGTAATAAACTTTCAGAGTCTCTGCTTCTCAGAAAAGGGTGGTGCGGTCGCCGGGATTTGAACCCGGCTCATCAGCGTTCCGCCTTTGTGGGTTGGCAGGCTGATGTCCTTCCAAGCTAGACTACAACCGCACAGGGATGTTTCAAAGGAAGTTAGAGCATTTATTTCTTTTCTTTAAGATGAACCTTTCCATCCTCTTCTCTGGCATTCAGTCCCTTCAGGTGAACATTATGGGCTGCAACAGCATAAGTGACGGGCTTCTGATTCCGCTCGAAACGTCTTTTTCACATTTTTTCACGGGTTTCCTAAAATAATAATCTCTTCATTACATTGATGTACATGTCTTTGGGAGGGCACAATCAGGATTTGAACCAAAAGAAAGCGGCGACGATAGTTCTTGTAGCTCTTGTTTTGTCAATGACTTTCATAGTTTTCAGTCCAACATTGGCTCAGACGAATGACAGTCAGAGGCAGAAGGCTGAAACACTCCTCGCTATCCTCAGCAACGACAACACAACCATAGTTGAGGCTTTCAGCAGCCTTGACGCCCAAAACATTACAGTGCCAAGAACCGCTGAAACAGCCTACAGTGAAGGCGTAGAGCATGCTGAAGAAGCTTTCAGGCTCATGAGTGAAGAAAAATTTGGTGAAGCAAGCATTGAAGCTGTTGAGGCGATGAAGAAGTTCGAGGAGACCTTAAGGATACTGGAGTCTGCTTTGCCTGTGGAGCCAACAGAAACCGAAGTAATCGCTGAAGACGTCATCAGCTTGAAGGCTAACATTACCCGAGCCGCCGAATATGCTGAAAGGTTAGAGAACCTGACTGCGCAGGCAAGAGCAAGAGGATACAACACAACAGCAATCGAGCGGACACTTTCAATGGTTCAGCAGCATTTGAGAAACGCTACACGAGAACTGCGTGCCCTGAATCTTGATGGAGCAACTGAAGAACTCCTGAATGCCAAAACATTGCTTGAAGAATTAAAGGCGCCCTTTGACAGGTTAACCAATCTTGTGAAGACAGCAAACATCGAGAAGTATCTGGAAGACGCTGAAGGCAGAATCTCTGAAACCAAAGAAAACATAACACAGTCTACAACGTTAACGGCTGCAGCTAAAGACGATGCAATCGCTGCCCTGAACAATTCTGAGGCAAGCTTAGCAAACGCCAGAGCTTCTATGGGAAACAACAATGTTGATGAAGCGATTGAGGACCTTGAAGAAGCAAAAAACTGGGAAGAAGAATCAAAACGTGCCGTAACATCGGTAACTGCGACTCCGAACGCGGTTTCAGCTACAGATAAAATCCCTACAAAAGCAGACATTACGGCTTCTAGGTGACGGCGGTTTAAGCCCTGAATTTCTGGTACATAAATGTTTTAGGTATATAACCACACTTTTTTGCCAGAGAAGTGAACGCCCATTGAAGGGAAAACGGGCATCCGCCATTCTGTTATTCACTTTGCTTCTTGTGTTGGCTCTAATCTGTCCCCCGTCCTTCTCAGAGGAAACAACGCCAGAAACCCTGTTTTTAACAGTTTATCCTGACGGCTTCGTCTTCGTCGACTACACTGTTCGGGTTGACCCAACATTTCCCACCCAAAACATCACAGTGTTTGGTCAGGTTCTAGAAGACCTTCTGATCACCGATAAGGACGGCTTGCCCTTAGACTACTCCATAGGCAACAACTGCACAGTCAACGTTTACAGCCTTGGCACAGACGAAATCAAACTCACATACCTGACTCAGGACCTCACCTCAAAAGAGGGACGATACTGGACGCTGACAGTAGATGCGCCAGTAACTGCACAGATAATTTTGCCTGCAGAAACGACGATAATCAGCTTGAATCAGGTGCCACAGATGATACACACCCGCGACAACCGGGTGGAGCTTTTCATGAATGCAAGCCTTATTGAGGTAACCTATGTTATAGGCGTGGTTGGCACCGAAGAGCACGCGCAAATAGTGCTAAGTGAAGCTGAAACAGTCATCTTGGCAATCAAAAACTTGGGCATCAAAATCGCCGACGCAGAGTCCAAGCTTCAGGAGGCAGAGAATGCTTTCAATCTCGGAAACTTTGTGGATGCTGAAACGCTGGGATATGAAGCAAAAAACTTGGCTACTCAGATCAACCAAACAGCAACCGAAGCCCAATCCAAGATTGATGATGCAGAAGCTGCAGTAGCCAACGCCCAAAAGGAGGAAAGAGCTGTGGGATTAACTGAAGCCCAAGACCTTCTAGATCAAGCCAAAACTGCATATAATGGTGGTAACTATTTGGAAGCGATAAATTTGGCGACCCAGGCTATAAGCAAGGCTGAAGAATCTGGAGTTTTTCTGTCTGAAGAAGCTGGTTCTCTGCCTGTTTACGGAATTATTGGAGCCATCATCGTTGGAGTCATCATTGTCTTCGGCTACTTGTTTTTCAGATCAAGAAGGAAAACTGAAGTTCGTGAAGTCAAAAAGAAGGAGCGGCGAATAGACGTTGAGCGAATATTTCTGGTGCACAAGGATTTGATGCCGGAAGAAAAGCAGGCGATACGGTTTCTGGCAGAAAACAATGGCGAGGCTTTTGAGGCTAACCTGTACGAGTATGTTAAGCTTCCGAGGACAACCACTTGGAGACTGGTTAAACGGCTGGAAAGAATGGACATCATAAAACGGACCAAGTTCAGAAGACAGAATCTGATACGCGTAAAAAACAAATACACAATAAAAGACTAACCGTCTCTTCTGAAACTTTCTCTCTTGGTCTGAAATGGCTTTTTCATGCGTTTCCATGGATTTCCTAAAGTTGCCCCCCGCCCATGTTGAAGAGTGGTCGTGAAAAATGAGGAATAAAATGGCTATCTCAATGGCTGTGGGGGCGTTGTTGCTCATCGGAATAATGACAACATCAGTGCTAGCGTCGAAATCAACAGCAGTGGCAAACAGTGCATCTCTGGCAGCAAATACGGCTGTTTCAACCCAGTTGCGGACTAACGCATTTTCAGTGGCGCCTGCAGACGTCTGTCCTCCAAAATTTGTTCCGCCAGATCCTGTAGTTGCTGGAGAAGATGAAGTGCCAGAAGTTGGTGCAGTTGACAAACTGGAAGAAGACGTCACCTTTGATGACCTAGAAGCGATGGAAGTTGATGACATAAAAGCTATGGTGCCTGAAACCTACGAAGAAACTGATGCCCAAATATGTTGCAGAGTCAGGTTCCTGATATATACCCACGATGGCAAGCACATCATGTGGGGCTATGTTGGAAACGGCTACTTCGTTGGACAAGACAACCTGGGCAAGCGCTGCTGGGGAATATACGGCAACGGCATCTTTGCGGGATTCTATGACGGCGAATTCTTCTGGGGCAAGTACCGATGCGGCAACTGGAAAGCTATCGGTCTCTTTGGAGAAAACTACTCGCACGGAAAATACATACTGTTCCCAACAGTAACAGCAACCCGCCCATAAACCCCTCCCACACCCCCTCCTCTTTTTTTCTGAAGCAGAAGTTCTGTTGCTAGCTTATATTCCAAAAACCCTGTTACTTTTACATTAAACTGGGAAGTGCCGCATCTGCCCGTAACTCCCCTCCATTACCCCATCGCCTACTTCATCTACAAACTCGACAGACGGCTCAGTCTGCCCGGACTGATTGTAGGCTGCATGTTCCCCGACCTCGAAATTCCCTTTATAGTGCTGCTGTTTGGAACACAGGTGCCCCACCGGCTGGTTCTGCACAGCCTTCTGGGCTCAGCCACCATCGGAACAGTTCTTGCCGTGGCCTTCACGGTTCTGGTCTATCCCCCTCTGGTTAGCAGCCTCTTCCATGTTGACAAGAAAAGGGTTGAAAGCAAATGTAAACTCTCCTTTGCCCTAGTTTTCTCAGTTTTTGTCGGCAACATCTCCCATGTTCTGTTGGACGTGACAAACCACCCCCATAACCCGCTTTATTGGCCTTTCATCCCCATAACCGCCACACCCAGCCCCATCTACTTCGCTCTTGGAGCCCCCCTCGGATCCTATTGGATTCAGGTCATCATGGCGGTTATTATTGTGGCGTTGATTGTTGCTAAACGGAAAAACCTTTTCGAGGAGCTGCTTGTCGGCTAAAACCATCATACAGTTCCGGTTGCTTTGGAGCTTAAATATCACATGACAACAGAGTAGATGAAAGATTGGAGGTTATCCTGTGAGTGTTGAGCTTCCAGAAGCCAAAATTCTTGCTGAGCAGATGAGCCAACAGCTTAGTGGCAAACAGGTGAAGTCGTTTCTGGTTAAAGATTGTGAACGGCTACAGCGAATCGGCATGATGGACAAGGATTTGACGTCCTTCAATCAGCTTGTCAACTCAAAAATCGAAACCATAGCCTCACGGGGCAACGTGATCCTCGTAAAATTCGACAACGGAGCCAACCTGATTCTTGGTCCCGAGTACGGCGGCGAAATCTTCTACCACCCAGACGCAGCAAACGTTCCCAATTTTCATTTACGGGTTGATTTCAGCGACGGCACAGTGCTGACTGTCCGATTAACCAGCATGGGCATCATCCAAGTACTCAGGGACGACGAGCTAGAGCGCTCCTACGTCTACAAGCGGGACTTTGACTCCGCGAAGCTGTCACCCGCCGACGAAGGCTTCACCTTTGAGCGGTTTTCGAAGCGGATGGCAGACCAGAACAAAATGTTAAAGTCGGTGCTGGTTGGAAAAGACGCCGTTCTCGTTGGGGTAAGCAACAGCACCTTCCAGGACATCCTATATCGGGCTAGAATTCATCCAAAGAGACGAGCCTCTGAACTTGATAAGGAAGAAACGCGGAGACTATACGATGCCATCCGGCTTGTGCTAGACGAGAGAATCAGACTTGAAGGAAAAGACAATTTCCGCGACCTGCACGGACAGCAGGGCGGCTACGTGTCAGCTATGGGTCCAAACATGAAACAGCAGAATTGCCCCGAATGCGGAGCAGCCATACAACAGTTGGGTCTGGGCGGAGGACAAGTATACCTGTGCCCCAACTGTCAGAAATAGCAAATAAAACCGGAAGGCGCCATGCTGTTTAGCCTTCGCTGAAAGCAAACTTCACACCTGCTACGGAAAATAAGGGATAGAGAACTGGAGAACTTTCTAGAAAGCCAAGAAGAGAACCACCGTTGTCCCGAATGTGGCGATGATTTTTCTGTTCATGAAGGCAAATGCTACCATGCCTCCGAACATGAATGAATGTTCAGAGTTATGGTTCTTTAAATGTGCAAAAGTGAATGTTTAACGTTAATTGTGCCCTTTCATTGAAAAAACTTATAAGAGCCCTCCTCCATGAGGCAAGAGGTTGCCGTATACCGCAATACCAGTATGTAAAAATTGGAGCTGAAACAAAATGAATTTAAGAACACCCAACTCAGACGAGTCAACCGGCACATTCAACCGATCCAAGAGCGTTGTTCCCATGTCAGGAATCTGCTCAAGATGCATCGATGGATGTAAAGGCGGTTGCGAAATTTGGTTATCATCATTCAGAGGCCGCGAGGTACTCTACCCTGGACCCTTCGGAGGAATAACTGCAGGAGCAGACAAAAACTACCCCGTGGATTATTCCCATCTGAACATTCAAGGCTACGCCAGAGGCGCAAAAGGGCTTCCAGAAGGAGTTAAAGCAGAGCCAGATACTGCCCTTTTCCCTAATGTGGACACCGAAACCGAGTACGGATGGACAAAAAAGGTCAAACTTAGAGTGCCCATATTCACTGGTGCGTTGGGTTCCACAGAGATTGCTCGGAAGAACTGGGAGCACTTTGCTATTGGCGCTGCCATTGCCGGCATCACGCTTGTCTGTGGCGAGAATGTTTGCGGAATTGATCCTGGTCTTGTGCTGGATAGTACGGGGAAGATCACGAAGTCGCCTGAGATGGATAGGCGAATAGCAATTTACAAGAAATTCTATGAGGGCTACGGTGAACTTCTTGTTCAGATGAACGTTGAGGATACTCGTTTTGGAGTCGCAGAGTATGTTTCATCAAAGCATGGCTTAGACACGATTGAGCTCAAGTGGGGACAGGGCGCCAAGTGTATTGGCGGCGAAATCAAAGTAGACAGCTTGAAGCGTGCTGTTGAACTGAAGAAGAGAGGCTACGTTGTTTCGCCTGACCCTACCCTGAAAGAAACCCAAGCAGCATTTAACGAAGGAGCAATCAAAGAGTTTGAGCGACACTCCCGCCTAGGTTTCGTAACTAAAGAGGCATTCTTGGAGGAAGTTGATCGCCTCCGTGGCTTAGGATTCAAGCGAGTCACACTGAAGACGGGTGCTTACTCTGCCTTGGAGTTGGCTATGGCACTACGTTACGGTGCAGAAGCGAAACTGGATCTGCTTACAGTTGATGGCGCTCCTGGCGGCACAGGCATGAGTCCATGGCCAATGATGAACGAGTGGGGAATTCCAACATTCTATCTGCAGGCTCTCACGTACAAGTTCTGTGAAAAACTTAAGGGAAGAGGACTGCGTGTTCCGGACATTGCTATGGCTGGAGGCTTCTCGTCAGAGGATGGAGTGTTCAAGGCGCTTGCCATGGGCAGCCCCTACGTTAAGGCTGTGTGTATGGGAAGAGGCTTGATGATTCCGGGCATGGTCGGAAAGAACATTGAAAAGTGGCTGAAGGATGGAGATTTGCCTAAGACTGTTTCGAAGTATGGCACTGAAGCTAATGAAATCTTTGTTGTCTACGAGGAGCTTAAGGAAAAGTTTGGCTCCGACATGAAGGACATACCTTTGGGTGCTGTTGGCATCTACACCTACTGCCAGAAGTTCAGGGTTGGTTTGCAGCAGTTGATGGCTGGAAGCAGAAACTTCAGTCTCTCCACAATCAGCCGCAAGGACCTGATGGCGTTAACTGAAGAGGCAGCGAAAATCTCTGGAATACCCTACGTTATGGATGCCTACGGACAAGAAGCAAACAAAGTCCTAGAAGAGTAAGAGGGCATATTTTCCTCCTCTTTTCCATTTTTCTGATGTTTTCTTCCCCGTTTCTGTACGCCGTTATTGACGGCTTTTTCCGTAAAGGATATTACTGCAGATTTTGACCTTACTTTGGGAATAGAATGAAAAGTAAATGGATTATATTGATTGCACTTGTAATTGTTGCTATTCTGGTTGTCGGGGTCATTTTTGCTGCGCTGTACTATAGCACATACAATAATCTGGTGGGTCTTGAAACGACTGTAGACGAAACATGGGCTGACGTTGAAGCTGTTCTGCAGAGAAGATTTGACTTGATACCGAATGTTGTGAACGCTGCTAAACTGTATATAGACTATGAGGGTTCGATTCTTGAAAACATAACAAGGCTTCGAAGTCAATGGGCAGACGCAAAAGCGGCTGGAGACGATAATGCAGTCGTTGATGCCTCAAATGGTCTTGATGCAGAAATATCTCAGCTGATTGTTGTTGTCGAAAATTATCCTCAGTTGGAGTCGTCATCTATTGTGCAGAATTTGATTACTGAACTGGAAGGTTCGGAAAACAGGATTTCCACAGAACGCATAAGATATAACGATGCCGTAAGCGCTTACAACAGGGCACAAAGGTTCTTTCCAGCAAATCTTTGGGCGACAGGATGGGGCTTTGAAGCTAGAGAGTTTTTCGAGGCTTCCGCGGGAGCTCAGAACCCTCCAACAGTCTAAACAACCTGACCGGCACAGCTAGAGGTTTTCCAGATGCTTCACCTACAACGTAAAATCATTTTTTCTTTTCTTTTAGTGACTGTTTTAGCCAGTTTTCTAGCTGTCGTTCCCGCTGCTGTTTTACCTGTTGAGGGTCAGGTTATTTCGGACGAGTGGAAAACTAGCCTAGAAGACTACCTTCTTGAGGTTGATAGGAACACCACGGCTGAGATAGTAGTCTACATCGTTGATTCTCTGTATGACCATGGCATCATGAAGGATGGAACAGAAATTAATGATATTGTGCAGCTTGGTGTGTATATCTTCAACGAGTTGCCTTTGGATACGCCCAGTGGCTCCGTGGTTGGAATTGGAAAAAAGGGAAAAGATAACGGTGTTCTGGTTCTGGTTGCCATGGAGGAGAGGGAATGGCGAATCGAGGTAGGCTATGGGCTGGAAGGCTACATAACTGACATAGAATCGTATCAGATAGCAACAGAATATTTGGTTCCAAATTTTCAGGAAGGACTCTATGGAGAAGGACTGGCAGACACAGTTATTGCCCTCGCCCAAAAGATACCTAACGTCGACCAGACTGAGCAGATGCCAACCCGCGGAAGATACGTCTATGACAACGCAGACCCGCTCAATGACGAGGAAATTCCATGGTGGGTCATTGCGCTTATAGTCATCTTTGTGCTTGCCATGATATCCTTTGGCGGTGGTTTCGGCGGCGGTAGAGGTGGAGGCTGGGGCGGCGGAGGTCGCGGCGGTGGAGGGCGCTCTGGAGGCGGAGGCGGTGGTGGTGGACGCTCTGGAGGCGGCGGTTCCGGCGGAAAATGGTAACGCCTTCAGAAAACTAATCCAATTAAAAACTGCTCTAGAATGTGCTAACCGCTATTCTTTAGGCATAAGTTCGATTTCGTAAAGGTTTGACCACAGTTTTCCTGTCACAAAAAGCCTGTCTGCTTCTGCATCATAAGCGATTCCGTTAAACACGTCCGCATTCGGGTTTCCTGGGTCAAGTCCCTCCAAATCTATCCAGCCCGTGACCTGTCCAGTTTCAGGATTTATTATCGCAATTTTTTCTTCTCTCCAGATGTTCGCATAGACCCTGCCATCAATGTATTCAAGTTCGTTAAGCTCTTCTACAGGCATTTCGTCATGCACTTCAACTTGACCAATTATCTGGAAGGTTTCTGGGTCCAAAAAATACAGGGTTGCTGACCCATCACTCATTATCAGCCTACTGTCATCATGCGTGATTCCCCACCCTTCAGTGGAGTGGGTAAACTCCTGCAGCAACTCAAACGAGCTTTTGTCATAAACAAAGCCTCTCCCTGACGTCCATGTTAACTGGATGATTTTGTCTCCGAAGATGGTGATGCCTTCGCCGAAGAGATTGCTAGGCAAAGAGTGAAGCTGAGTTACGGTGCCTGTCTCCAAGTCTACGCGGCGCAACGTAGATTGACCCCAGCGTCCTGTTCCCTCGTACAGAACTCCGTCCTCAAAAACCAGTCCCTGCGTGAAAGCATCTTTGTCGTGGGGATAAACGTTGATGACGGTGTATGTGTAGTTTGCTGGTCCAGAAGCTACTGGGCTGTCGCTCACCAGAACAAGTGCTCCCACAGCGAAGACGATTATGGCTGCAGCCATCAATATGAGTGCCAAATGGTGCTTCTTCATTGGTTTCTCTAGCCTTTGTCTGTGTCATTGTGCCTTTAATGTTTTGATTAGTTAGCCCCAAAAACGTCGAGCCTAGACAGCGCTTAGAGGAGCAGCCCCTTCTCTCTGAGACTGTTTCGTGTCTTCCTGTAGGCTCTGACTCTTTCGTCGGCAGAGAAGTCTGAGGTTTCGAACACAGGATAGGATTCTTCTGTGTCATCTATAGGCCAATCCAGCAGCTCTTCACGGTCATAACCGAGCCACTGCCCATTCTTTTCAACCCAATCCCAAAACCCTGTTCCCATAAGAGGCGTAGCCATGCTCAAGTGCACGCCATCAACATGCATTTTGTCAACAAAACTGATGATCTTGTCCGCCGATTCTGCTGTGTCTCCGGGGTTCCCCATCATCAGAAAAACGTTTGCTCGGATACCCAGTTCGCGGGTCAGCTTTATTGCCTGCTCTATCTGCTCCAAGCTTACCCCCTTTTTTATGCCTTCGATTACGTCTGGGTCTACAGCTTCAACGCCGAAGTTGATTGCTGTGCATCCAGCCTTCTTCAGTTTCGTCAGCAACTGTTTTGTCATGTGGTCGACCCGCATGCCGTTCCAGAAGTAGATGGCAAGCTTCCATTTTTTTGCTATTATTCCGTCAAGAATCTTTTCTGCTCGTTCCAAGTCGACTGTGAAGTTGTCGTCAAGAACACTCAGCGTGGACATGTCATATTCCTTCATGAGTTGTTCAATCTCTTCAAGAACATACTCTGGACTGTGACCCCGCCATCTTCTGCCAAACACTGGGCGGCTGCAGAAGACGCACTGCTGGGGGCACCCTCTGGACGTGAATATTGTGCCAGCATTTTCGCCGTACAACCGCATTTTCAGTTCTTCTCTTGCAGGATATGGGATTTGGTCCAGCGGAGAGATGGGTTTTGGCGGCGGGTTGCTTATGATCCTGGTTTCTTTCCTGAAAATCAGTCCCTCAACAGCGTCTAACGGCTTTCCGTCCTGTAACCGCTTAACTAACTCAACAAAACTGAATTCTGCCTCGCCTGTCAAGGCAGCATCAACTTCGCTGTGCCTCACTAACAGCCTGTTTCCTACCATGCTGGGGTAAGGACCCCCCATAACCACGAAACTTCTGGGAAGAATCCTTTTGGATGTTTCAGCGATTTCGAGTGCATTGCGAGCGTTTGTGACGGTGGAGGAGACTCCGATGATTTCTGGCTTCTCACGGCTTAAGTATGTGGCGAGGTCAACGTTTTCTACGTTTAAATCAACAATTTTTGCTTCAACGTGATTGCTTTTCAACACAGCCGCTATGTAAGCTAAGCCAAGGGGCGGAACCTTCAAGGATGGATTTCCGGACTGGGGCTGAATCAGGACGATCTTCATGACATGTAACAACCATCAGTTTTTGTATATAAGCATCTTCGGCTGCGAACATTGTGGTGAGGGTTTGTGAACGGCTTTTTTCTGTTTTGGTTCCGCAAATGTTAAAAACAAACCGCCATAATTTAACTATAAATTGTATCAAAAATATAATTTGAACCTTTGCAGATTGGGGGATAATGAAAAATGAACTGGAAAGCAATCGTGCTGGTGATCATATTTGGTGTAACTATCACATTGTTGACGGCACTCTATTCGGCAGACATGACCGTTGGTGTTGGCGCATCCATAACCGGTTATGGTCTACCCTTGCTTTGGCTGAAAAAAGAGACCATAATCGTGCCTGGAATGCCCGAAGAGTTTTCGCTGAACGAATCAGGACTATACCTCATAGCCGACCTCATATTCTGGATCATAATAGCCGCAATAGTCTACATCATCTACAAACAAGCCACAAAAAAATAGCAGCACACCTCACACGATAGCCTAATACGGTACTCTCGCCTAGGCAGACACAGCCATGCTTCCTAGACGATTCCAAAAACCGATTACAGCTACATCAAGGACGCGGCAAATGTTAAAAACGTAAATCATGAAATTTTGTGACTGGTGTATTTTATGGCATTGGTTCTGGACCCCATTTATGTCGTGAACTTGACGCTTTGCATCATAATACTTCTGTTGGGCTTTTTTGGTTACAGAAAAAAAGGCGACACGGCACCTCTTTACATTGGCATAGCTTTTGGTCTATTCGGCGTCTCCCATCTAGCAACAATTCTTGGCTTCAAAGATGCATTGGAAATCTTTCTGATAGTAATCAGAACCGCCGCCTATTTGATAGTCATATTTGCGCTTTACACAATTTTGAAAAGGCGGTCCTCCTTACAACAGAGGTTGTAGCTGTTGCTGCAGCAGCTTTTCTGGTCTATTTTGTTAAAATCAAAAAACCAAATAACACGAGCAAACAACCTGAGTGAACCAGAGAGTATTCTTTAGATACCGAAACATCTACTATACAACTGAAAACCGGAAAGGGTAAGGGATTTGTTTATGAGCATTTTTGAGCTTGTTATGCTTCTCTGCTTCGGAGCCGCATGGCCTTTCTCCATCCACAAATCTATTGTTTCCCACTCAATTAAGGGCAAAAGCCTTGCCTTCTTGCTGATTGTCTGGATTGGCTACCTCGCAGGTATTTTACACAAAATCTTCTACCACCTTGACATCCTCATCGTCTTCTATGCCATCAACATCTCCATGGTCAGCATTGACACAGTTCTCTATCTCAGAAACAGGCGAATCTTGAACAAGAAAACAGCCGACTAAGACAAGTATCCTTTAACGTAAGCGCGTGTCCGCTGAATCGCTGGAGTCAAAGTAACCATCAGGGCGGTTCCGATTGTGGCTAGGACGATGATGTCGCCGAAAACCCATCCGAAAAGCACTGTTGGAAACATGCTCATGGGAACGTCGCCGAAACCCGCCAACGCGCTTACCCCGAACAAGCCTGAAACAAGAGCCGCAACAAACACTCCAAAAATTATCCACATAACCCAGGTTCGCTTATCCTCAACAACCGCCTGCACAACCATTATGATTATGCCCACAAAGAAAGTTGCAGTGAAGACCTCTGTCCAAGTCAGGGTTGTCGCCACCGCCGAAACCAAAAAAGTTGCTACAAGCAGCACGGTTAAGCCATACGTGATTTTAGGCTTTTTCAACCTGTAGTTCGGCTCAACTTTTAGGGTTCTGAAGGCCAGCAACGGAATTAAGCCTTCAAAGAGGTCTGCCAGCGACCAAACCAGAGCAAAATCTAGGCTGTAACCAACATAGAGCGCCATGAGGACGCAGCTTATGTATCCTGCTAGCACGCCCCAGACTCCGAACCAGAGCGCCAAAGGAACAAAGACGGCTGCGGCGATGTACAATCCAGAAACTCCGGGCGCAGGCTCTACAGGAGCCTCGATAACAGCCCATATGGCAAGAGCCGTGCATACGAGCGTCGCTATCACGCATACAACAGGCTGCCTCCACGTAACCCCCATTTCAACTCTAGATGCCTCAACCAAAACCTGCATTACCCCACAGCGTCTTCTGTAATATCAGCGGCTATTGATGCCTGTCCTAATATGATTTTTTGTGACGGCACAGTTTTTCAGATTAGATGAAAATACACCATCAAATATACTTGAATGAACAGGAAGACTGGAACCAGAAGAAACTTGACCTTACGAGTCTTATGCCTAAAGAGCAGCATGCCCGCATATGCTCCGAAGGGTCCAAAAAATGCAACCAACAGAAGCCTCGACTCTGGAATCCTCCATCCTCCCCTCTTACTCTTCAGCTTATCCACCACAAAAAACACCAATGAGACAAAATTCACGGCAACAAGGAAAACGAGCAGCGATGAAATTTGGAACATGGCTATGACAAATTTCTTTGTAATGAATAACAGAAATTAAAGTTAATGGTGGTGCCGAGGGCCGGACTTGAACCAGCGACAACTCGGTCTTCAGCTTCACC
>CAZYJH010000021.1:0-15042 GCA_964647775.1 uncultured Candidatus Bathyarchaeia archaeon | reverse complement strand
AGTCAGCCAAAGAAAACAGCACGCCTCCATGAGTGAAGCCTACAGCGTTGGTGTGTTTCTTTGTGACTTCAAGTGACATTTTTGCGTATCCATCTTTTACTTCATGAACTTTGATTCCCAACAGTTCCCTGAAAAAGTCATTTCCCTTCATGTGTTTTCGCCTTTTTTGGTTTTTCACTGAAATATTCACGAATTTTTGGCAAAAGTGAAGAGATGCCTTTGGGCAAGAAAATGACTACGAGAACTAGGAACAGACCTAGGCTCAGCATACGTAAAGGTGGACCAACATTGCTGACGTTGGGGAATAGTGGACCCATTAACCCTTGCAGAACGTCGTCGATTTTGTACAGGTAAGAATTGATGGTGACAATTATCACCGAACCGATTAGTGGTCCCTCGATTGTTCTAAGTCCCCCAATAACTGCCATCATGAGGGGCAGAAAAGAGTAGTATGGGTCAAAGACTGAAACTTGGATGTACCGGATGGACTGGGCGAAGAGTCCTCCTGCTAAGCCCGCAAAGAAGGTGCTCAGAACAAAGGCTAATAGTTTGTATTTTGCGATGTTGATTCCAATCATCTTTGCTTCGGGCTCATTCTCATGTATTGCTCGGAAGGCTAAGCCCGTCTTCGATTTAATCAACAAATACATTACGCCGATAGAGATTGCTGCTAAAACAAACGTCAAGTAGTAAAAAGGAAGCCCACGTTCGATAATAAGGGGAGTTGGAAAGCCCATGACTCCGCCTATGACAGAATCAAATTGGCTGATAAGCGTCACAATAATCACTGAGAAACCAAAAGTGACCATAGCCAAAAACCACGCTTTTAATCTAACACACACAAGACCAATGAGAAGACCTATCCCCGCTGAAAACAAACTTCCTACTAAGAGACCGAACACAGGCGGCAAACCCAATTTGATTGCTAGCAAAGCTGAAGCGAAGCCGCCTATTCCTAAGAAAGCCGCGTGCCCCAACGAGCCCTGCCCAGAATAAGCTAACAAATTCCAGCTTGAAGCATAAATCATGAAAATAATCATGGGAGTTAGAACTTCGCCAACTACATATTCGCTTGCAGCAAAGGGGATAACTAATCCAATCGCCACGGCGCCTAAAACAAAATAGAACTTGTCGGATTGACGGAACTCCAGCAACTCTTTCTCAACAGAACCCAGCAACTGCGTGAACATTTCTGGCATTCTTAGTTACTCCCCTTTTTCGCCAAAGAGCCCTGTTGGTTTTATCACAAGCACAATTATTAACAAAGCAAAAGCGATGGCGTCCTGCCATATTCCGCCAAGAAAATAGACTGCCAGAGTCTCAGCTATGCCATACAGAAGACCCCCTACTACTGCACCCGGTATGCTTCCTAAACCTCCCAGCATGATTATAGCAAAAGCTTTGATTGTTGGAAGCGCTCCGATGCCCGGCTCAAAGGGCAACAGTATTCCGTAAAGCGCTCCTGCAGCACCTGCCAATGCGGCGCCCAAAGCGAAGGTGAAAACGTAAACTTTTTCGATGTTTACACCCATTAGCATCGATGTTTCGCTTCTTTGGCTGGTTGCCCTCATAGCCAAGCCTATCTTGGTTTTCTTCAACAATATGAAAAGAGCGATAAGTATAGCTGCTACAATTAAAATCGCTACCAGTCGGTCATAGCCCAGTAAGGTTTCGCCTATAACAAGCCCTTCTCCCTGAAGTGGGTTCGGAATCTGCTTCCATTTGTTTCCCCACAATAGGACAGCAGCATTTTCAAACACGTAGATTAATCCAAGACTGACAAAGATTTCGTTTAGTTTATCTGTTCCAAGGACTCTTCGAAAAGTAAGCCTTTCAAGTGCAACCCCTATCACTGCCATTGCTGCCATTGCCACCAGAATAGACAGGTAGGCATTTAGACCTAATGCAGTGGTTGCTACAAAAGCTACGTATGCACCAATCATCAAAAGTTGACCGTGGGCAAAGTTGACTAACTTCATCACGCCAAAGATGATGTTCAGTCCAGTAGCTAAGAGAATGTAAATGCAGCCGTTTGCAACCCCCCAAAGTAACGTTTCGATTAGCCCAGACATGTAAGCTCGACCGACCTATTTCTCAAAATGACTATTTAAAAAATGTGTTAAAATAAAATAAAAAAAGAAAGGTTGTTGACTGGTAGCTTCATTAGCTGCCAGGTTCATAACCTGCGGGCAAAACGAAATCAGCTTGCTTCAACGGGTCAATTCCGGGTGCAGTGTTAGGGTACACTATTGCAGCTCTGCATTCGCCAGCGGCTTCGTTCCAAACCAGTTGTTCAACGAAGGTTATGGGTGCAATCTCGTGGTAGTTTGTTCCTGTGCTGAACTCGATTTTGCCAGTTTCAGTTATTATCAGCATTTGGTCTATGGAAATCGATTCTATGGCGTCTCTGACTGCTGCTTTGTCTACTGTTCCTGCGGCTTCGATTGCAGCTTTAGCAATGTAGAAGGCGTCGTATGTGTCAGCTCCCATCATCCCTGGAAGTGTGTTATACTTCGCTTGGTAGTCTGTTACATAGGTGTCAACGGTTGAAAGGTAGAAGGGCGGTCCAGCGTACGGAGCAAACTTTGATTCCAGAAGCTGCCCTGTACCATACTCTCCGAGTAGAGTATAGAACTGCGGGTCTTCACAGCATTCAACAGCAATGTACACAGTGTCTAATCCAACATCTCTTTGTCCTTGCTTGATGATTTCAGCTGTGCCTGCAATAAAGTCTACAACATAAACTGCATCTGGATGGGCATCTTTTACAACAGTAAGATCGGTCTGGAAGTTAGTAGCAGTTGCGGGGTAACTCCTTTCTACAACAACATCGATCGGCAAGTTTTCGCTCGCTATGACTGCTTTGCTGTCAGCTAAAACACCTTTCCCGAAGGCGTCATCACGGTAAAGTATAGCCAGCCTAAGGTTTCTAGAGGAACCAAATTCGTATGTGCTGTCGAGCAGAGGTTTCATGGTTTCGGCAAAGAACTTGACCACAGTTTTGCTGTAGTCAGCAGTTGTTGTGCAGTAGTGGAACATGTAACTCATTCCTTCTGCGTCATTAATCCGCAACGGATCACCAGCAGGAAGACCTCCATAGTTGCCTTGAGGACCTCTTCTTGTGACAAGACTTGATGATGCACCAGTTATTATGTAGGGAACACGGTTATCGATGGCTACAACTTGATCAGCGAGGGTGCCTGAACTTGTGTACCCGCCTATGAGAAGGTCAACTTTATCCTCTAGTACTGCCCGAGTAACGGGACCAACTGCTTTACCCGTGGAGTCATCTTCGGTATCAACTATCACTAAGTCAATGTCTACTTTGGTGTTCCATTCTTTTACCCAAACTCCGCCAGCATCGTTAATCTCTTGAACAGCCAATTTGGCTGCACGGTCCATGTCTTGTCCTTCAGCTTTGTCATAGCATGCAACTAATCCTATCTTGATTGACCGAGCCTCAGGTGAGGGTGTTTGTGTTAACTGCCAGACTACGGCGACTGCGGCAACAGCGACGATGGCAATAACTACGATCGCTAGTAGTTTCTTTTGCATAACAATTTCTCCTTTTCCCTATTGTTTCGGTGCATTTGTTAATAAAATTAACCCAACTCAACTTGGTTTCTGCCCATTTTAAAGGCTTCAAGGTTAAGCGGTACATACTTTTGTTTGAGTCTGCCGCTGATTGCCGTCTCTAAGGACTCTGGTTTAACTAGGTTCTTTGGAATGGCTGAGAGGGCGCCAAGAAGGATTGTGTTGATTACAAGAATGTTTCCGAGTTTTGTGGCGATGCCGAGTCCATCAATTTCATGCACCTTCTGTGCCCTGTCTCTTATTATGTCCAGAATCTTTTGGTCATCCAAGTCAGATGATGCGGCAGCAGATGTGCTGGGTGCAATGTATTTGGTGTTCACTATAACTGTTCCATCTTTGCTCAGCATTGGGAGGACTCTTGCAGCTTCCAGCAGTTCAAAACCCAGTATCACGTCAGCTGTTCCCTTCTCTATAAGGGGAGCCTGAACCTTTTCGCCGACACGGACATGCGCAACAATTGAGCCGCCCCTCTGAGCCATGCCATGAACTTCCGCCTTCGCCACATCCCATCCGTCCATGAGGGCAGCCTCACAGAAGATGTCACTTGCAACGACGATGCCTTGCCCGCCTATTCCAGAAAAGACAATATTCAAAACCATTTCACTCTAGCCTCCCTATGGCGTCAAAGGGGCAAATCTCTTCGCAGACTCCGCAGCCATAACAGAGTGTCGAGTCAATCTCGGCACGCTCAGAAGTTAAGGAAATCGCTGGACAGCCAAACTGTTCAACGCACACGCCGCAAGCGTTACATTGCTCCAAAACCTTCCGTTTTTCCCCTTTTCTAACCAGAAGAGGGCAAGGTCTCCGAGATATGATAACCGAGGGTCCGCGATAGCCCAAAATTTCTCTTATGACCTTCCTGGTTGATTCAACATCGTATGGGTCAACAATTGCTACTTTCTCGATTCCCACACTTCTTGCAACGTTAGCCAACTCGATTATCTTTGTTTGTTCACCTAACGCGTTCTTTCCTGAACCTGGAGTCGGCTGATGCCCAGTCATCGCCACAGTGTTGTTATCCAGTATGACTACACAGACGTTCGATTTGTTGTAGGCGATGTTGAGTAAGCCAGGCATTCCGCCATGGAAGAACGTTGAATCGCCTATAACCGCAAAAACCTTGTCCTTTACTCCAGCGTGAGCCATGCCTGCAGCCTGAGAAATCCCTGCGCCCATACAGAGACACGTTTGAACAGTGTTTACGGGTGCCATGAATCCTAGAGTGTAGCAGCCGATATCGCCTGTGACGATTTTGTCTGTGCTGCTGCCTTTGAGGCTCAGTGCGCTTTCTGGGCACCATTGAACGCACACAGGCTCGCCGCCGCAGGTGTCACATACTAGGGCTTTCCGAGTGTCAGGATGCAGAGTTATTGACCCATATTTGCAGGCTTCGATGCACCAGCCGCACGCATTACACAGTTCTTCATCCACGATGATTGTTCTGTCCACGGTTGACTGCCTTAGGGCATCTTTTGGGCAAGCTGAAACACATGGCGCATCCTCACAGGTTCTGCAAGCCATCGCAATGTTGGAGAGCGCATCAAGTCGTACCGCTCTTATTCTGGATTTGGCGGGATTGAAGGTTGCTTCCTTCTCCATGGAGCAGGCATACTCGCATACTACGCAGCCATTACATTTTTTGGGGTTACAGTCAACAAACTGATTAACCGTGTTCAG
Organism: uncultured Candidatus Bathyarchaeia archaeon; assembly: GCA_964647775.1. Taxonomy (GTDB): domain Archaea; phylum Thermoproteota; class Bathyarchaeia; order Bathyarchaeales; family Bathyarchaeaceae; genus Bathyarchaeum. The sequence continues at coordinate 9,771 of CAZYJH010000021.1, read as the reverse complement.
GGCGTAATAGAATGCTCTGTGGGGGCACCCTGGACAGAGCACAGGAGGACGGCACGGCAAATCCAAGTCGTTTTGCATTTCAGTCTTCGTGCATAACCCCAAATCGACAAAAGCGTCCTTGATGACGTCGGGAGTGAATTCGCCGATTTCATCTAACTTCGTGTTGTTTTTTCCCATGATGTCAGGATGCAAACATTTGATGCTGTTTTCGATGTATGGTCGTAACTCTTCTACCACAATTATCTTTTTGACTTTGGAGGCAAACTTCTTGAACACTTCATTGGGAAAGGGATACACGAAGCCCAGTTTCAGCCAAGAAAACTGCTTTGTGTCCAGCACCGACCTTGCATAGTAATAGCCTATTCCGCTGCCTACAATCCCAACTTCTTTTCCATTATCTTCAATCACATTGAATTTTGAGTTGTTCACAAGTTTGGCTGCTTCACGCAGTTTTTCCTTCAGTGCTACATGCCGCTTAATCGCATTAGAGGGCACCATAACCCATCTTGAGGCATCCTTATCAAACTCAGCTTCTCTGGAAGCCTTAGCAATCGCCCCAATCTTGACGCGCCCCTTTCCATGAGCCACACGAGTAGTTAAGCGAACAATCACCGGCAACTGAAGCCTTTCACTTATTTTGAATGCTTCGCGGGTCATATCCAAGGCTTCTTGAGGATTGCCCGCATCAAAAAGAGGAATATCCGAGTGAATCGCAAAATACCGTGTGTCCTGCTCGTTCTGGCTACTATGCATTGCCGGATCGTCGCAGACGGCGATAACCAACCCGCCCTTAACGCCCGTGTAAGCAAGCGTCATTGCAGCGTCAGCAGCAACGTTTAATCCAACATGCTTCATGGAGACGATGGAGCGTACGCCAGCCATTGACGCGCCTGCAGCCACCTCCAAGGCAACTATTTCGTTTATGCTCCATTCAGCGTATATCCCAAAATCTTTTGCCGCATCAGCGATTGCTTCAAGAATCTCCGTCGAAGGGGTGCCAGGGTACGCGGTTGCAACCTTGATTCCTGCTTCTACGGCTCCTCTTGCTACAGCTTCGTCTCCGTTGAGCAGAAGGAAACTGCTGGGGTTGTCAACGGCTATCTTTGCGTTCATCTCGGTTGTGCCTTCAAATTTTGCCTGAACGCATGTCTAAGACCCTTTTTGCCTTTCCTTCGGTCCTAGGTAGGTTTCCAGGTTTTACAAGGTCGATAATCGGTGAGAGACCTGTGATGTTGTTTATTTTCTGTTTTATTTTAAGCTTCAATACGCCAAGTTCTTCTTGGTTTTTCTTTGAGGTCTGCTCAGTCATCTCTGCTTTTATGGTGAAGACATCCAGCGCGTCGGGTCTTTCAAGAATTATTTGATACTGTGCCGCTAACTCCGGAAAGCCCATAATAACGTACTCTATCTGTGAAGGAAAAACGTTGACGCCCCTGATAATCATCATGTCGTCTGATCTTCCTCTTACCCTCATCATTCTGGAGTGGCTTCTTCCACATTCACATCGGTCGGCTTCAATAACCGAAATGTCTCTGGTTCTGAACCGCAAAATTGGAAGCCCAGTTTTTGTGAGTGTCGTGAAGACAAGTTCTCCTTCTTCTCCAGCAGGCAACACTTCGCCCGTTTTGGGGTCAATTGTTTCGATGAGGAAGTGGTCCTCCCAGATATGCAAGCCTTTATGTTCGCTGCATTCTACCGAAACGCCTGGACCACACAATTCAGTTAATCCGTATATGTCGAAGGCTTCGATTTGGAGTTTTTCTTCGATTCTTTCCCTTATCCTCTCTGACCACGGCTCTGCCCCAAAGAGACCCATCCTGATTTTAAGGTCCTTTCCGGGGGCTATTCCCTCCTGCGCCATGGCTTCAGCAAGATATATTGCATAACTGGGCGTGCAACATAACACTGTGGAGCCAAAATCTTTCATGAGTTTTATCTGTCTCTGTGTCATTCCGCCGCTGATGGGAAGGACTGTTGTGCCAATTTTTTGGGCGCCATAATGGAAGCCAAGACCGCCTGTGAATAGCCCGTAGCCGTAAGCGTTGTGCATCACATCCTCTTTTCTGACGCCTGTCGCGTAGAGTGAACGCGCCATCAGTTCCGCCCAAACGTCCATGTCGTTTGTGGTGTATGCGCCAACCACCGGATTGCCTGTTGTTCCGCTGGAGGCATGTATCTCCACAATGTCCACGAGAGGAACTGTAACCATCCCGAAGGGGTAATTATCTCTTAAATCAAACTTGGACGTGAAGGGAATCTTTTGGGTATCATCCAGCGTCTTTATGTCGTCGGGCGTTATTCCCGCAGCTTTGAATTTGTTACGGTAAAACTCTGAATTGCTGTAACAGTACTTCACTTGGTTCTTGAGTAGTTTAAGTTGATGTTTCCTCAGTTCATCTCTGCTGGCGGTTTCGATTTTTTTGTTCCAGTATGCTTCAGTCATAGTAAACTCTCCAATTAAAGCCCCAAATATACTTCAATTATGTGCTCATTTGACAGAAGTTCTCTGCCTCCCCCTTCTATTATAATCTTGCCTTCTTCCAGAACGTAGCCTCGGTCGGCGATATTCAGGGAATCGCGGATGTTCTGTTCAACCAGAAGGATGGCGACCCCTTCGTCATTTATTTGGCGTAGGGTGTCAAACACTTTGGCTACGATTATGGGCGCTAAACCCAGCGAAGGCTCATCCAATATTAACAGTTGAGGGTTTGACATCAGACTTCTGCCAATAACCAGCATCTGCTGCTCTCCTCCGCTGAGAGTCTGAGCCAACGCCTTCTCTTTCTTTTGCAGAACCGGAAAAATTTGGTAAATGCGTTCCTGTGACGCCTTAACTTGCTGTTTATCTTTTATCGTGTACGCGCCCAAAAGGATGTTTTCTTCAACAGTCAGCTTTGGAAAAATTTCTCTTCCTTCAGGAATCAAACTTATTTTCTTCTTCACAATCTCGTAGGGCGGCAACTTTTCGATGTTTTCGCCGTTAAACTTGATAGTTCCGCTTTTTGCCGGCAGCAGCCCCATAATTGTCTTGACTAGTGTTGTTTTGCCTGCACCGTTAGGACCAATTATGCTAACTATTTCCTTTTCTTTGACTTTGAAGGAGACGTCCCATAGTATTTGGACCATACCATATGCTGCGGAAACATTTTCGATTTCTAGCATCATAACTCCTCGTCGAAAGAGAATTTTTTGCCCAAATACACCTTTATTACGTTCTCGTCACTACAGACTTGTCCCGGTTTTCCTTCACAGATTTTCTCGCCGTGATGGAGAACCGTCACGCGGTCACATAGACCCATAATAACTCTCATGATATGCTCTACTATGAGAACCGTTACTCCCTGCTTGTTGATACGTTTCACCAAAGCAATTGCTTCATCACTCTCTTTCGGCGTCAAACCTGTTAAAAGCTCATCCAACAGAAGCAGCTTAGGTGACGTGGCTAAAGCCCTTGCAAGCTGAACACGCCTCAATTCTATAACATTCAAGTTTCTGGCTGAAACATCGAACTTGTCTTTGGGTAAACCCACAAACTCCAAAAGTTCTTTAGCATTGTCTAAGGGGTGGTCTTCTTCTTTTCTGCCAAAAAGCGCCCCGATATACACATTTTGAAGGGTGGTCATGTCGGGAAACGATTGGACAGTTTGAGAAGTTTTTGTTATTCCCCTGAAGCAGATTTGGTGGGGAGGAAGCTTCGAGATGTCTTCATTCAAGAACTCGACTTTTCCAGAGTCTGGTTTGTAGACTCCGCTGATTACATTCAGAAGGGTTGATTTTCCAGAACCATTAGGTCCGACAAGCCCCGCGATTTCATTTTCGTTTACTGTGAAATTCACACTCTTTAATGCTTTAAGACCTCCGAACTCTTTTGAGACGTCGATACAGCGAAGCAAATTTGTGGTCTCCACAGTAAGAAGGAAATGTTAGCCATATGAAAATATAAATATTGTTTGCAACTTCTATGAATTGTGAGATAGGATGCCAATAAAACAAGTCAGCGTCTTCTTAGATAACAGACCGGGTGCATTATCGGAAGTGCTTAAACACATTGACAAGTTTAGAATGAAGATATTCGCTTTGTCAATTGCTGATGCTGGAGAATTTGGGTTAGTGCGAATGATAACCGAGAACCCTGAAAAAGCAACAAAAGATTTGGAGGATTCAGACTTTATTCTCGCAAAGTCAAAAAAGAACAGTGAAGTGATAGCGATTCTGATAAGCGAAAACGGCAAGGTGTCTGAAATCGCAAAGATGCTTGGGGACGAAAATCTGAATATCGAGTATGCTTATTCGTCGGCGGTTCTGATTGATGGAAAACTTGCTGTCATATTGAGGGTTAATGATTTGAACAAAGCTGAAAAAATTCTTAGAACAAACAACATTCCCATTCTGTCTTTAGATGAAATCAAAAAGAGCTTTGGATAATTAACTGTCACCACCTTCCGCAATTTAGACGTCCACATCCTTACTGATACATTAAAGCAGTTAGCATAATATGTGCGGGAAGGTGGACAGCAAAAAGTTATCTTGCTTGGAAAAACAGGAAAAGGACTGTTTTCAACAATCTTCTGTTATTAGGCTCCTAATATGAAGGCTTCAAGTCAGTTTTTGCTTATCCTTTTTTTGGGTAACGAAAGCGCCTGTTCGTATTCGTAGATTGCCCGTGAAGCCACAGTCCACGCTTCCAGCATCTCCGAGTCCACGCACACAAGCTCATCCGCTAACTGGACTGCAGTTTCTGAGAGGTGACCACGGGGGAAGCCGCCGACAATCACTGCGGGTCTCTGTTTTGGTTGAAGCCCTGAAACCGCGTCTTTGAGGGTTTTTGGTTTGCCTTCTCTGCTGAAGGCTAGGATGTGGTCGGCTTTTGTTTCGGTGAGGAGCTGCCGTAATGTTTTGTGTTCCAACTTAAGCAGCGTCTCTCCCTGGGACGGAACCTTTCCAATTTGGAATAGCTGTTCCATGAGTCCGATGAAGCGGTTGTAGTTTCTGGGTAGCCTGGTGCTTGGATTAACTGAGATGACGTAGTCTCCTCGGGTGTGAACGTACACTTGAAGCATGCCTTCCTTGTTGAGGGGGGAGCCTAGAGCTTCAAGCAGAACAAAGTGGGTGATGTCTGGGCGTCCCCTCTTAGAGTCATCGTCTAGCCGCCTCATGGCTTGGTGATGCAGTGACCTGTCAAGGATAAGCTGGCTTGGAGGCTTCCGTTGTCTTTTGGAGTGTCGCCTGACAGCGGGGTGACTCCACAACTCCTCGGGAACCGTCTCAAGAGCAGCCTCAGCCAACACAAGAATAAGCACACATCATCCCTTAACCTAGAAACAAAGTTTATGGGTTAAAATCTTATCCCAAACCCAAACGAGTTTCTTGTTTGTGTGGACATATACCCGTGTGCCCTCCTTCCTTACATTGTGCAACGTCAAAACTCCGCCACAGTAGCCTCAAATCATGTCACTGTTTTCTGACGAGAAGCTGATTTGATATGATTTTGTGTTGAATCGACAACAACAAAGGAATAAATATTCGTTAGCCATCACATGGTTAGAAGTGAATTGGCTTTGAGTGACCGCCCGACGATCGATGAAGTCGACGTCCAAATTTTGAGAGCTTTGCTGAAAAATGTGCGCACAAGTTTTAGCGAGATAGCGAAGGACTGTGGGATGTCAAGCAACGCCATAAGAATACGGTTTAAACGGTTAGAGAAAAGCGGAGTCATCAACGGTTCAATAATGCAGGTGAATCCAAAAAAGTTAGGGTATGGCTGCATCGCGCTTTTGATGATCAAAGCAGAAGCAAACATGGAGAATGAAGTTTATGATTTCGTGCGTAAAATGCCCCACGTTGTCAGTTGCTTTAAACCGATTGGCAGATACAACATCCAATGTCTTGTAGCCCTGAAGAATGTTGATGAGCTGACCCATACAATAGAGCGGGTAAGCAGTCATCCAAATGTTTTGGTCGTAAAGGAAGCTATATGGGTTGATGTAGTAAAGATGGATCACCCCGAAAACCTCGCTATCAGAACATCAGATGAATTGTCGCACCCAAGTGAGTTGTTGTCCGAGAACAATAACCCTAAACCTGCAATAACTCCTTCGCAGCTTGATGAGGAAGTTGAAGAAAACGATCTAGAAGAGTCCTGTGAACTGGACAAAACTGACCTGTTAATAATCAAAGCGTTATCTAAGAACGCTTCCATGTCTTTCAGAAAAATCGCTGAAAAGCTCGGCATTTCACCCCAGTCTGTAATCAAAAGGTATAATCGAATGAGAAAAACCGTGTTGTCTTTTTCCTCAATAACAGTGGATTTACGAAAACTTGGGTACATAGGTCTCGCTATTTTCTTAGTAAAAGCTTCACACAAGCATACACCTTCAAAGGTCTTTGACGAAATAGTACGGATTCCAAACGTAATCGTAGCCCATAAATGCGTTGGGGCGATTGACATAAATCTTGTAGCTCCTTTCTCAAACTTCAAGCAGGTACTTGAAGTGAAACAAAAAATCTGTAATACACCCGGTGTTAGCGAAATCGAAATATTTCTTGATGAACTATTTCCAAGCTGGCCCCTAAACCTATTTGCCCAACTTGTTACGAGCAAAAATTAGACAATCTTTCCTACTCTATATCCAACTTGAGGCTTTGCTTTCCAAATCACAGTGTCGAGTCTCTATGTTTTCGTGGTGTGCTGGGTAAAATTTTGCCCCAAACCCAAACTTGTGTGACTGTTTGCGTGGATGTGTGTTGGCGTGTCCCCTCGCTTTCGTTCATACTATGAGAAGCGAGTTCGGTTTTGTGGGTGTGTGCAGGTTAAGCAATAATTTTTGGGTTTTCTTCTTTGAGGACAACAACTTTTGGTTTCTCAGGAATCAGTATCAATGGCGCGGTTGACCTTATTTCCTTTGAGCTGATTAGGTGAGTGGAAACGATTTCTTGAAGCGCATCCAAGTTTTCAGCCTTTATTTTGATTACCACATCGTAGGCGCCGTACACCAAGTAGACTTCTTCTACCCCTGCTACTGTTTTCAGCGAATTCGAAACTTTGGTTTCCTTGCCACTTTCTGTGATTATTAACAAGTAGGCGGTGAGCAAAATGGTGAGTCCCCTTTCTGTAATTCTCGATAAACCTATTAGTTGTATTTACATAAATTGCTTCTGTTATTACTGTATATACTTCCGTTTGTAGCATGAAAGCCTTTCACGTTTGTGACTAACTCTCAAGCCCAAAACACAACATGTTATTTTTGGTCAATTTTTCTTGACTAAGCAAAGGCGTGGTTTGGTCAAGATTTCTTGACAAAAACCCTTTTTTTATCAATTATCAACAGCATTAGTGGCGCACACCGTAGGTGATTGAAAATGAAGCAAGTATTGGTGCATAAAATCAACTTAATAGAACTAGAAGGAAAAGGCGACTTTCTGTGTCCCTGCTGTGGGGCAAAGATTTCGCCCAATGACGAAACAGAAGAAGTTTACACTATTTTAGAGCCAAAAGTCAGAAACAACATACTAGAGAGCCTATTAATTCGATGCAACCACTGCTCAAACAAGATTCTGCTCACCGGATTTTCTGCTCTAGAAACCAGTTAGGACCCTTTGAGCAGACTCGTAACAGTCCAGCATGTTACGCATTGAACACATGACATAACTATCTTCAAACGAATCGGGTCTTAGAGATTGAATTGTAACTCCAAATCATGTTCTTTCCTGTTTTGCTGGGAGTAACTTTTTGTAGGTGACGGGGATACCATTCTGCTCAAAAGGGTAGATGGGAGTATTTCAGGTGAGTTTCTTTAATCCCCTGCTTGTTTTCGCTGTTTCAATCATCCTCTTCGTTGTCCTGATGTATCGGCGGGTAGGCTTAGGCATCTCGTTAACGGCTGCAGCGTTTCTGATGAGCCTTCTGTCCCTCGGCATCTCAGGAACAGCAACAACATTACTTGAAACCTGCACAGACCAAGTCACTTTGACGCTGGTTTTCGCCAGCTTCTTCATCATGCTCCTGAGCATACTCTACAAAGAAACAGAACTAGTCAACGTTTTGACAAGAAGCCTAGGCGGATTCATCAAAAACCCCAAAGTCACCGTAAGCCTGCTCCCAGCAATCATCGGACTGCTGCCCGTTGCAGGCGGAGCCCTCATGTCGGCGCCAATGGTTGAAACTGAGGCTGACAAGCTGGGACTTGACGAACAAAAGAAAACCTTCGTAAACATCTGGTTTCGTCACGCCATTTTACCTGCCTACCCCGTGAGCCAGTTCCTTGTCCTGACAGCCGCCTTGACAGAAAACAGCATAGACGCCATAATAGTCAGACAGCTTCTTGTAGTGGCAGTCATGATTGCGGTTGGGTATGTTGTGGGGTTAAGGAAAATCCGAAACATCAAGCCCTCTGAAACCGAGACGGCGTTATCCCCTAAAACCAGCCTCAAGGGGCTGCTGTATTCCTTTTCGCCAATCATCATCACAATCGTCCTAACAGCCTTCCTGAACGTGAACATCGCAATCGCAACCCTCATCGGAGTAGCCACAATTCTGGTCATAACAAAAACAAAGCTGCCCACAGTCAAGAAAACGTTGAAGAACAGGGCAGTGTGGGAGGTGACGCTGGCGGCTTTCGGCGCATTACTCCTCAGAAACGTTACGCTGGCTTCTGGAACCTCAGAGATTCTGGGCAGCGCCTTAGCAAACACGAACCTGAACGAAATCGCAGTGCTCTCTATTGTGCCAGCGGTTCTAGGCTTTCTTCTCGGCTCCCCCTCCGGGGCAGTGGCACTCAGCGTTCCGATTCTCGCCGAAACCGTGACTTTCATCCCAAAAAACGCAAGCTTACTCTACATTTCAGCTTATCTTGGCTACTTGATCGCTCCAACACACCTGTGTTTCGTTTTCACAGCCCAATACTTCAAGACATCCCTCAGCAGGAGCTACAGGTATTTGATACCCGCAATAATCGCTTCAATAATCGCGGCACTCGTAACATATCTCATCTTTTAAACTCACAAAACTTAATGCACACCAAAACGAATGGATATTCTGCGATGAACTCCACGAAACAGATTGCCCTGCAACGCGTTCACACACTCTTCAGCTTAGCCAAAGAAGTGGCTAGTGAGGACCCTGAGTTGGCTCAGCGTTACGTCCAGATAGCGCGCAGGATAGCCATGAAAACCAGAATGCGGTTGCCCATAGAGTACAGGAGCCTAGTCTGCAGACACTGTAAAAGCTTTATCTTGCCGGGTGTAAACTGTCGTATCCGAATTCAGCAGAGAAGGGAACCTCACATGGTAATAACATGCTTAAATTGCGGCGGGCACTCCCGTATTCCCCTAAAAGGCAGGAAGAAACCGTGCTAACACCAAAAATGAAGATGCGAATAAAGCGTGCGCTCAGCGCCGAGAGCCCAACAGTGCATATTGGAAAAGAGGGCGCCACAGCCCAGATAATAAGCGAAGTAGCGAAGCAGCTTGACACAAGAGAGATGATTAAAGCAAAAATACTGAAGACTGCCCTCCAAGACGAGGAAGCAAAAAGCATTGCAGCCAAGATTGCGGAACAGACAGACGCGGAGCTGGTTGAGGTGCGGGGTCACACCTTCCTCCTCTACAAGCGCAAACAGAAAAACGGGTGAAAAGTTTATAACCTTGCAGGAAAGTTGAGGTTCTAGACCACGAAACTAATATAAGACATCTCTTTTCCCTTAGTGAAGGAAAAAATCAGGAAGAAGAAGCTTTGCCGACACCTTACGACGTTCCTCCATCAGTTCTCATCGA
>CAZYJH010000020.1:0-15186 GCA_964647775.1 uncultured Candidatus Bathyarchaeia archaeon | reverse complement strand
AGAGTAATCGACCCTGCTAGCAGACTTGGTCAGGTTAAGGTGTGGTCAGTTGGAGTTGCTGAATCAGGTTCATGGACTGTTGATGGTAACTTTGGAAGTGGAAGTGCAAGAGATTATGGTGAAATTGGGTTTGCAGGGTCCAGAACAACAGATACCACATATTTTGATGACATTCTTGTTCGGTACCTTGCAAGTTCGGAACCTACAACAAGCTTGGGTTTAGAAGAGAACATATGATTTCTATTTAGTGCACCTTGAGTTCATCCTTGTTCTTCCCCCAATTTTGAAGACCTTAAAAACTTGCTACACTTCTTTGTTTAGTTGGGTCGGGGTTAAAATTTAACCTTTAAAATTGAAAAAAGGGGGGAGTTGCGGGTGACATCTCCATATGACTAAGGGTTCGAATCCCACCCCCCGCACCACTATCCAAGGGCAGTTTTTTGCATTTAGGTGCCATCCAGCAATTTAGATGATTTGGGTTGAATTTGGGTATAATTCTGAAAAACCGTTTAATTATCCGCTCTAAGAAGGGAGCTTACATAATGGGGCGTCTGAAGAATGAATCAACTACTAGTATACCCTGTGGATTTGACAAAGATTCAGGGAGACGGCGATTTCCAGTGCCCAAAATGTGGGGCTACAATATCACCTGACGATGAAACAGATGAGGTCTACTGCATTCTCAAAACAAAAGTCGTAGACAACGACTTGGAAGAAGTTACTGTTCGATGCCAAAAATGCCGAAGCACAATCAGGTTAACTGGTTTTTTAGCGCTCAACGCCATGGAGAGCTGAGCAGGAAATGGCAAAATGAAAACTGATTTTTCTAGTCGGAGTTATCTGCATACTAACAGTAGCTGCGGGGTATATCAGTTCAAACTGGAAAACAGACATAACCGACACGACAGCCGACATGTCCACCAACACGGAGACCCCGTCTTCAAGCACAACCACTGACGCTGGAAGCACCACAGAATCTGAAACATCAGCAAACACCAACGACCAAAACGAAGCTGACGAAGATTACATCTGGGATAGCTCCAGTATTACAACAATAACTTTGAATACTGACTCCATTAGCGTCGATAAGGACCACGGTGCCATAATTGACGGAACAACTGTGACCATAACAGCTTCAGGCACCTACAGCATAAGTGGCACTTTGAATGATGGACAGATAATCATAAACAGCGACGATGATGAGCCAGTAACGCTAATTTTGAATGGAGCCACCATCAGCAGCACCACAAACGCCCCCATTTATGTCGCCCAAGCAGACCAACCAATCCTTGTCCTCGCCGACGGCACAGAAAATCATCTAACAGACACCGCAAACAACAAAGACACCGCCACTCTCTGTAGCAAAGATGACCTCACAATCCTCGGTAATGGCGCCCTCATGGTATCCGGAAACACAAACGACGCGATTCAATGCAATGACGGACTAACCATCAAAAGTGGGACTATCACAGTAACTTCAGTTGATGATGGAATTCGGGGCAAAGACTGCTTAGTCATTGAAGGCGGAGATATTACGGTAAATTCTGTTGGCGACGGCTTGAAATCAGACAACGACGAAGAGGAAGATAAGGGCTACATCATTATCGAAGACGGCACAATACACATCACCTCCACTCAAGGAGATGCCATCACCGCCCAAAACGAGGTGACAATAACTGGTGGGGCTTTCACATTGACAAGCGGTGGCGGAAGCGATGCAATTCCAAATGAGAGCATATCCACAAAGGGACTCAAAGCAGGCGTTAGCATAACAATAAATGGTGGAACATTTACCATCAGCTCTTCTGATGACGCAATTCACTCAAATGATGTGGTTACCATAAACGCTGGCGCATTTGCTATTTCTTCAGGGGACGATGGCATTCACGCTGACACATCAGTGGAAATCAACGACGGAACATTCATCATCTCACAATCCTATGAAGGAATAGAGAGCACAGTCATCACCATCAACAACGGCAACATCAAAATCAGGTCAATCGATGATGGGATAAACTTGGTAGAACCAACTGATGCTTCTTCAACAGGAGGGAGACCTGCACAAGGAGGCTTTGGGGGACCTGGACAAGGAGGCATGGACGTCTCAGAGAATTGCATCCTTTACATTAACGGCGGCTCTATTTTCATCGAATCAGGCGGAGACGGAATTGACTCAAACGGATACATCGAGATGACTGACGGAATTTTGATCATCAACGGTCCAATCTACGATATGAATGCTGCTATAGATTATGGCGGAGGCGCCTTCACAATGACTGGAGGAACATTAGTGGCGGTAGGAAGCGCGGGAATGGCACAAGCTCCTGGAGCTTCGTCTACTCAGTATTCAGCAAACATAAGATTTGGCTCAGTGCAGTCAGCTAACGTTTTAGTGAATATTCAGACTGTTTCGGGCGAAGAGATACTCACGTTTTGTCCCACAAAGACGTATCAGTCGTTAGTGTTCTCTTCTCCTGAGCTGACAACAGGCACATACAACGTATACGTGGGGGGAAGCTCCACAGGCACACCCGTTAACGGCTTATATCAAGATGGAACATACAGCGGAGGAACAAATTATGGCAGCTTCACCCTTTCCTAACACATAATAACTTTAGGCAACAAAAATATCAGGGCTTCTTGTTTTTCTCATCAGAAAACGTTTTTAGCCGCTTTGGAGCTGTTCAGTGGCTGTGATTTACGATGCCATATTGTGAAAACTGCGGAAAAGAGGTTATAAATACTGCAAAATTTTGTGGAAGATGTGGTTCCCCCGTGAATGTTGACACAAAAGCCGCCCCTGCCGAGTCACCTGAACAGGCAGTTGCTACGCCCCAAGCCGGTAATGGAGTGAATTCTGAGCCTGTGTTATGCGTTTTGGTGCTAAGACAACCTAAATCTCTTGGCAGGTATGACACTTTTTCGGGTGTTTTGACTAACCATCGACTTATTTTTGCTCAAATGACCGGAGACATGACAAAAGATGCCGTTAAGCAGGCTAGAGAACAGGCTAAAACTGAAGGGAAAGGCTTTTTTGGGCAATGGGCTGACCAGCTCAAAGCTTCAGCATCCTATGCACAGCGCTACTACAGCATGGATGCCTCCGCGGCTTTGGCTGAAACACAAGGAAACTTTGCGCTCCAAAACAGCTCAATAAATGAGATTAAATTGAAACTAAAGGACAACGGAAATCAGGCGAATGCTCGCGAGTTTGAGGTTGAGATAAAATCCAGTTCTGGAAAGTACAAGTTTAGAATGGACGAAAACGGCGACTACGTGAAGATGCTGAAGCAGGTTTATGGCGACCGCGTCAAGACTCCCTTCGGGTACTTCAGCACAGGCGGACTGAGCTTCCGAATAGGATAAAAAATTCAGTTCGGCGGGTTCAAATCCAACATTTTCGTATCACTTCTTTTACCATTTAGTTAGGTGAAGAATAACGCCGTAGGTAGAAGGGCAAAGCACCGAAAAACCATACTTCTACTACGGAATCGCAGGGCTACTCATTGCATCAGGATACATTGTTTTCATGGCATACACTCTCCGAAGCAAACCACAAAAACAGTAGCATATTAGCTGCCTAATAGAGGTGCATTGTTGAAAGCAGTCTTTTTTCAGGAAAACCTGAGCACCAAAAAGTTTCTGTTTTCAAAAACGTACGCATCGTAGAAAACGTTTTGTGCGGCACTACGTTAATCTGTCAGAACAATTGTTTGATGCATGAAGGGAACACGCTTGAAAATGGGAATCATGACCCGAGACGAAGACGGTTGGTGCTCCACGCAACTGCGAAAAGCCATGAAAAACCATAACGTAACCCCTGTCTGTTTCAGTTACTATCCAGTAATCGGACGGGTAAACTACACTCCTGAGGCTTCAGCGGACACAATTGACATCCTTAAAGACTTGGATGCCCTGATCACGCGCCCTATTGGACGAGGCTCCTTAGAAGAGATTCTCTTCAGAATGAATCTTATGCATAAACTGGAACGGTCAGGACTACTCATAATCAATCCGCCCCTAGCCATCGAGCGCTCAGTGGACAAATACTGCTCATTGACTCTCTTTCAGGAAAACGGCTTACCTGTTCCCCGCACAGCAGTCACAGAAAGTCATGACGAAGCACTGAAATGCTTTCACGAACTGGGCGGAGACGTTGTAGTTAAGCCCCTTTTTGGGTCAAGAGGAATAGGCGCCACCCGAATCAATGACCCAGACATCGCCGCAAGAGTCTTCAGAACAATCTCCTTCCACCACGGCGTCCTCTACCTCCAAGAATTCATAAACCATGGAGGATCAGACATCCGCGCCTTCGTTATAGGCGACCAAGTTGTGGCGGCTATGCGCCGAATAGCAGCTAACTGGAAAACAAACGTGAGCCTTGGAGCAAAACCTGTACCACTTAAGCTCTCCAATGAACTGGAAAACCTGGCAGTCAAAGCAGCTAAGGTCATAGGCTGCAAAGTCACGGGCGTAGACATCATAGAAGGACCCCAAGGTCCCATGCTCATAGAACTGAACAGTCAACCAGGCTGGAGGGGACTTCAGTCTGTTACAGAAGTGTGCATCGCCGACGAAATCATACGTTACGTAATATCTGAACTCAAATCGTAGAAGAAAGATACGCAGAATCCCATTCCCAACTAAACTTTTCCCAACAGAATATTGTTGGATGCCCGTAAGATTTAATGGTGAAAGACTATTTTGTGAGAGTGAACCATGATGAAATCTGAAGCAACCAAAAACACGTTCAACTTCTTAAAGGATTTAGCGCTGGAGCTGGGCGCAACAGAAGCAAAAATCCTTCCAGCCACCGAAATAGTTGTTGAGAACCGCGTTGTGCTCAAATGCCGAATAGGATGCAACAAATATGGAAAAACACTGATGTGCCCACCCTACGCACCCAGCGTTGACGAATTCCGAAAAATCCTAAGCGAATACAGCTACGCACTCGTGTTCAAAATCAAGAGCAACGCAGAAGCAACAGCAGAAGTCGCTAAACTGCTTTCCAAAAAAGAAGACGACCCATCCTTAACCGAGGAAATGAAAGAAAAAATCCAAGAGTTCTGGGCATCTTGGAAGGCTGACAAAAAAGAGTTAGTTACGAAGATTTGTGCCCTCGAAAAGGCAGCCACAACAGAAGGCTACACGCTGGCGTTAGGCTTCACCACAGGCTCCTGCATGATATGCGACGACTGCAACGTCAAAGAAAAACTATGTAAACATCCGACAGAGGCACGCTATTCGGCACAGGCTGTGGGAATCAACGTTCTGCAGACCTTGGACAATGCCGGAATGCCCATATCTGTTCCCTTCAAGAAGAACCCCGAATCCTTCGGCTTAGTGCTGATCACATAACCCACCCAAGTGCTGATAGGCGCTCAATAGCCACTTCATTCTTGAGAACCGCATTTTTTCGAAACCGTTTACAAAATCTTTTCTTAGCCATTTCAATTGCTTACAGTTAGCCTTTTTTTGCTCTTGAAACGCTATGCAGAGTCAAGTTTTTGCGATAATCTTCGAACCTTATATAGGGGTCTAGAACAGCATCTTGTGAAGTAATAATCCTCAATGAAAAACGCTTTTACGGGCGTTTTTGCTAGTTTGCAGTGCTGTCGTGGCATAATTCATAGCCTTTTTAGTAGCCCTTCACTCAATATTTGATCAGTTTTCTGCAAAACGGAGTTTATTGTTTAGGTTTAGGGCTAAGAAGCGACTGGCTTGTTTCTCTTTTAGAAGTGTTCTTTTGTTGGTCTGCTCGAAAGGTGCCGAAAATGAACATTTTTTACTTTTTAGCTTCAAATTCTTTATGTTTCACATATAGAATTTAGCGTTTTTGTGGAATATGGCGTCTGCTTATTGCCCGCTTAGACCAGAAACAGGTGACTGTCGAATCGAAGCCAGACGAAAGCCCGGATAGAAGAAAAACAGGCGATCTGGATGAGTAAAACGTTTATCCTTTACGCGATTAACAGAGGCATTAAAAGTGGTCAACGTGTTTCTGTTAGCAGTTAGCTCTCAAGCTCAGACACCCCAATCTGAACCCAGTACGCTTATTGAAACCATAACAAAATTCGAAAATGTGAAGGGAAAATATTTGCTGTTTGGGCGCTTCGTTTGTTTCAATCTAGACGGTTTAGTTTATTTCATGAACTGAAAAGCCGATGCTTTCTGAAGGAGCGCCCATTTATATGTGGTGGCTGTTCAGACGGCTGGTCTTAACATGAACACATGCTTTTAGCGAGAAAGTTAGTGCATGTTTTGACTTTTTTGGTGACATGTGAACTGGGCATCCAAACGTTGCCAACGTTTTTCCAATGTTTTTTATTTTGTAAGTGTTAAAATTGCGGTTGTGTGGTTGCAGAATAAGCGTTTCTGTGCCGTGCGTCTGTGAGTCATGAGGCGAAGAATATTAAACCGCCAATGTTGAATCCAATAAAGAGGAGTTGACGTTGAACAAAGTCGAAATATTTGCGGTAACGGGCTTGCCTATCGTGAAAGAAGGCGACGACTTGGCTTCATTGATTTGCCAAGCTGCAGAGAAGCAGGGAACTCCTGTCCAAAATGGTGACATTATCGTAGCTACTCACGTTATAGTTTCTAGAGCAGAGGGAAACATTGTAAACCTTGAAACGGTGACGCCCTCAGAGTTCGCCAAATCCGTTGCCAAAAGAACCGGAAAAGACCCAAGGCTTGTGGAAGTTGTTCTCAGAGAATCCGGAAGCATTGTCCGCATGAGTGACGGAAAACTCATCACAGAAACAAAACAGGGTTTGATTTGCGCCAACTCGGGAGTTGATGTTTCCAACGTTTCTGGAGACAGCAACGTGGCACTTCTGCCTGAGGATGCTGACAGGTCAGCCCAGACTATAAGACAAAAGATAATGCAAATAGCTGGGAAAGATGTTGCTGTCATCGTCTCGGACACTCACGGGCGACCTCTTCGACAGGGTGAAATCAACATAGCTTTAGGCACCGCCGGCTTCGAGCCACTACGTGATCGGAGAGGCGAAAAAGACCTTTTCGGTTACACAATCAGAATTAAGAGAACCGCCATTGCTGACGAGTTAGCCTCAGCCGCTGAACTGGTCATCGGGCAAACAAACGAGGGAATCCCCGCAGCAATAATCCGCGGGTATGCGTACCTAAAGTCTGAAACCGCGAACGCAACCATGATGATACGTCCCGCCAAAGAGGATTTATTTGTCTAAAAGTTTTGGAACAAAAAAGCAGATGACAACAAAAGCAGATGTTATAATCTCAATTCTTAGGCATACGAACAGTGGTCCCGTTGCTGCAGAAGCTGTTGCCGTTGACGCAAATGTTCCTGTTCAGGTTGCCAACAATGTTTTGATGGGGCTTCGTGAAATTGGGCTCGTCGAATATGCGAACGAACAGGTCGAACTGACTTCGAACCAACGCGTCAAGCTTGCCATTCACGCCATCAACCATGGAATGGACGTTGAAAGAGTCTGCAAAGTTCTTGAATGGAAAGAGTTTGAAAATTTTGCAGCCACAGCCTTTGAAGAAAACAGCTTCGCTGTTAAACGTCGTTTCCGTTTCAAGGCATCGGGAAGAAGGTGGGAAATCGATGTCCTTGCGTATAGTGAACCAATTATTGTTTGCGTAGATTGTAAACGTTGGCGGCGTGGCTGGGGAAATTCAGCAATAACACGGGTTGCTGCTGCACAGGCACAGAGAACAGAAGCGTTAGCCAATAATCTCCAAGCTATCCAACGGGAAATAGGGTTAGACAATTGGAGACAGGCAACTCTTTTTCCTGCGATCCTGTCACTCTTTCCGGGTCCTGTGAAATTCTACAACAGAGTGCCTGCTGTTCCTATTCTGCAACTTCAAAACTTCTTAGACGAGTTTCAGGGGCACATGACAGAATTAACGCATTTCCATGCCAAGCTGGGACCTAAACTATCCGATTACATCAACGGCAGTCAGTAACCCTTTTCCGGGAATCTCCTTTCTGAAGCGGCTTCTCACTTGACCCTTTTTTCCATGTACTGCCACGATTTTTCCTCGGATTTTGTGTTCGTCAACTGGCCAAGCCACCTTTTTGCCTACAAGTTGGGCAGCCGCATTACGTGACTCGATTCCAGGAAAGTTGAGAATGCATTCTTTTGTGTCCTGATTTTTTGGGCCAGTCCGATAACACAAAATGAATCCTTTAGCTTTTTCTGCTAATTAATTCCCCCTGATGGCAGTTAATATTTGCTCGTTTCTGCCTAAAAATTTTTGCTTTTGTTCTGTTAAAATGCAGAAATTGCTTCAACAATTGTTGTCTTTATCGCTTTCAGGGCGGGATACAAACTGGATACGCAGAGAAGACCTAAAATTGCAGATTGTATGCTGACACAGAAATGAAGGTAGAGTGTGGGATGACGAGTTCTTGAAGCAAAAACTTGAATGTGCTAAATAAGCCTGCGGAGATTCCGATTGCTCCGCTTACCTGATTATTAGTGGCGCTGGAAAAAAGTGCTTCGGGTTATGTTTCGTGGTTGGGCGCCAATGGCTCTCATGATGCCGATTTCGTGCTGCTGACTGAGACGAACAGAATTTTGGTACAACCGTTTAATTGAGTGAGATTGTCAACTTCTGCTGCTTCTACAGATTGGTTAACGTGAAAAATTGGAGTTTCGTTGATGAAAATGTATCCACGCAACTCCCGCAGCCGCTGTGTGAGGGAGTTCTGAGTTGTAGGCTGTTGTTGTTTATGCTCAGGCATTGGTAACACTTTACATCTTTTAGGTCAAAAGGGCTACCCTTTTTGTGTAAAAAGTGTTAGTGTTTATTGTTGGCTCTGGAACATCGCAACTTTCATGCAGGCAATTTTGATGGCGTGAAAGGGCGCTGACTCCTGTTGAGTTAGGTGGACGCCGGGCTCTTTCTGTTGCTGTTTGTCTCTTGAAAGTTGACTGTCTAACAGTTTGACGAAACTGTTACATGCGCATTTTCACCATCAAAACACCGTTTTTAGCCCCCTTTTGGGCTTATTTTGGGCTTTTTAGAGCCCCAAACTCCTATGCAAACGAACATACAGGAAAGTGATGCTAAAAACACGTTTTTATTGAATAATTTAAAACCTTTTTTTCAGCAATTTGGGGAAGTATCTTCTCCAATCCAGATGGGCATAACGGGACATAGCAGAGCCGACGCCGACCATGCTACGCAGGGTCCAGCCGCCGTAAACTGAGAGGTCGAAGCCGGTGAATCCGAAAGTCTCGATTAATTCTGTTGCCCGTAGGTGGCGAAGAGCATGGGTTCTGAAGGGTTTAAGGTGCGCTTTAACGGGTTTAGGCTTGGGTTCTTCAGGGTCATACTGGCTATATTTGTCTATGGGGTAGCGCAGCCCCTCAAAGGTTTCTTGTGCGTAATCCCAAGCCTTCTGTCTAGTGAAGGGAAACACTTTGTCGCTTCCATGCTCAAGGTAATAGTTGCAGAGCGGTTCTGTCCATGGTTCATACTTTTTTTCCAGTGGCAGGGCGATCTTCCTTATTTTTCCGTCACGTTTCGCGGTTCGGACTGTGAAGATTGCGGCGTCTGTTTTGATGTCTCCAAGCTCAAAGGTTTCAAGTTTAACGTCTTGTCCGTTTGGTCCGCGAGCTATGGTTTGGTTGTGCGCCACGTCGTAACGGTTTGTTGCCCCAACTATTTCTGAGGCTCTCGCACAGAACAGGTATGCTGCCATCAGGCAGAACTTTGCCTCTTTTTTTGTTGCCGTTTCAATTCTTTCTCTTACCGTTGTGACTTCGGGTAAAGTCAGGTCATCCATTTTTGTTTGCGCTCAGGGTGAGGTTATGCATGTCCACGTATTTAACGTTGACAGTTGGCGGGAACTGTTAAATTTGTTGGCTGCCAAACGGGCGAGAGCATCTGTCAGCAAATAACTAAATGTCTTTTTGCGCTATTTTGAAGCCGCAGACAGGCTAGTGATGCCAGTTTATTATGGTAATACGGTATTCACTATAGTCACCAGCATGTCCAGAAACATCTTCCACAACCCCTAAAAGTGGCTGGTTTTGCCTACCCCATGCACTGCACAAAGCGTCACTCTCGAAATTAAAGCCTAAAACAGCGCCCTTTTACACCAGTAACCTCACGACCGACGAGGCAAAAACGGTGGTGACACAGCAAACTGTTCACAGCATCGGGGCTAAACCTGTTCTCTACACGGGTTTTGGTTGTGGCAGCGGATACAAAAGCATCAACAAAGTTCCCTATCAGCAGCCAGTTTTTCCGAAAACTATCAGGTAGTGATGTTTGAGGTCGTGTGTCTTCAGTGCTGTCAAGCCGTTTCTTTTGAAGAGTTGCTTCGCCTGCTCCGTAGAGAGCCTAATGGATACGGGGGGTCCAAATCCTGTGTCCTCTTTCTTGAAATCGATTATGGCTGCGCGTCCATCTGCTCTGAGCACCCTCCGCATCTCCCTGACTATGGCATCTTTGTCTCTGAACTCGTGAAGCGTATTCACCGACAACAACAGGTCTATGCTCTCGTTTTGGAGGGGAATTTCGTTTTCTGTTGAAAGCAAAGTTTCAATGTTCCCGATGTTCTGTTTCCGAATCTTCTGTTCAAGAAAAGTTAACATTTCCTTTTGGATGTCGATACCGTAGACCTTCTTGACTTTACGAGAAAGGGGAATCGTGAAGTAGCCTGTTCCGCAGCCCAAGTCAGCAACAACATAAGACGGCTTAAGCACTAAGAGTTCGATTATTTCTTCGGGATTCTGCCAAGTCTCCCTGTCCTCTGACTCCAATGCATCAATGTGTTTTGGGTCAAAAATGTGTGATTCAGCCATTTTCTGTTACCTCTTCGGGACCAACGTTAACTCTCACAAGTTCCGATGTAATCGTTACTTTTTAACTAACTGATTTGGGCACCTATTCATAAACGTGTTTTCGAAAAGATAATATCCTCTCCGTTGTGAGTTAATAGTTAGATGAGTGCAGTATGCCCGCTAATCTTCCTGCAGAAGCCAAAAATAAATACAGAGAGGCGTCTTTGGCTAGGAACCCTGAGGAAAAAATCAAGAAACTTCAAGAGTTCATGAGCCTGTTCCCTAAGCACAAAGGCACAGAAAACCTGCGTGCTCAGGTAAAAAGGAAGATTTCGCTGCTAAAACAGGAGATTGAAGACAAAAAACAGAAACGAACAGGAATGGCAACAGGACCCAAAATTTTTGTGGAAAAAGAGGGAGACGCCCAAATCGTCCTTTTGGGACCAACCAACGTTGGACGCAGCAGCCTACTCTCCACTCTAACTAACGCAAAAGTGGCAATCTTAGGCTACCCATACACCACAACAGAGCCGACGCCAGGCATGTTCAACTATCAAGACCTGCAGCTGCAACTTGTTGAAACACCGGCGATTATGGAGGGCTCCTCAGAGGGTGGCGCTTGGGGACTCCAAACCTTAACTTCTGCCCGGAATGCAGACGGTCTTGTTTTGATGGTGGATTTGTCGCAGGATC
This sequence comes from uncultured Candidatus Bathyarchaeia archaeon, assembly GCA_964647775.1. GTDB lineage: Archaea > Thermoproteota > Bathyarchaeia > Bathyarchaeales > Bathyarchaeaceae > Bathyarchaeum. The sequence continues at coordinate 3,706 of CAZYJH010000020.1, read as the reverse complement.
CAGTTGAGCAGTTCTTGCTTATTTCCAAAGAGTTGGAGAAGTCGAAGATTCTTACTAAAAAGCCTAAGGCTCGTATCGAGATTGAGAAGAAGTATATGGGCGCCAAGTTGAAGTTTATTGTTTTGGGGAAGCTGGTAGACTGTTCAGTTAAGGATTTGACGAGGCTTCTTAAAAGCTACGGTATACGTGACGCCACGATTAAGATTCGGGGCGAAGCCACGTTTGACGATGTTGAGGAAGCAATTTTTGAGGGCAAAGTGTATCGTCCAGCCATAATTTTAGCCAACAAGGCAGACGCTCCGCTGGCTGCTGAAAGATTGGAACAGCTGAAGAAGGCGGTGGGGGATGAGTTGAGGATTGTTGCTGTGTCCTGTGAAACAAAGGCTGGAATCGAGGAGCTGGGCGCTGAACTGTTTGGTATGCTGGACATAATTCGGGTCTACACCAAGGAGCCGAACAAGAGAGATGCTTCTAAGCGGCCTTTCACTATCCGGAAAGGCTCTACTGTGTTTGATTTGGCTAAGCGGATTCACAGTGACTTCTATGAGCAGTTCTTTTTTGCTAAAGTGTGGGGAAAGAGGCTGCGTTTCAGTCCACAGAAGGTCGGCGGAACCTTTGCTCTTGAAGACGGAGACGTAGTTGAGCTTCACATAAAATAAGGTGGCACATAATCGGCGATTGTCTTCGAAGCTTAAATAAACATAAACTTTGACGGCGTTAGTGCATGCTTTTGAGCCTAAACAGACAACAGAGCACACGTTTTTGGGGGAACAGAAAGTTTTTGGTGCTCAGGTTTTCCGGAAAAAAGACTGTTTTCAACAATCTTCTGTTATTAGGCTCCTAATATGAATGCAGGCGCGCCTTTGATTTGAGATTTCTCTATAAGAATGAATTGAAGTAGAGCGCCGAAAATGGACGAAAATGAGCAATGTTTAATTGTTCAATGTAATTTTGGTTAGATGAAAAGGTTCAGTTTAACAGCTATTAAGGAAATGGCTGCTGATTTGCGATAATAACGTCTAGGTTCTCTGTTGTTGATGAACGAAACTTTTGATTCTGGGCAAAATCAATCTTACAAAAACATACACGCATGCCAAAAAGAAAAAGAAGGGAAGAAACCCTAAAGCGAAGAAATAACCGTAACTCGAACAGAGGATTACGCTACAGTACAGAATGAAAAAGAGTGTTCTGAAAAGGAACAGTTTAATCGTGTTCACGCGCCAACACATGTTTTTTGCCTAAGCAGCAAAACCAGACAGTTTCGACGATTTTCGTTTCTCCTAAACATGCTTCTCAGGCTCAATTCAACAATAAAAACGGAGAATCTTTGCGTAAAACAGCAAAAAATTCCAAAACAGCCAGCCGACTGCCCCAAATTTGCGCCACAACTGTATATTATGTTGCGTTACGTTCGGTTTCGTTTCATTCAACAAAGAGCCACAACTCTCTGGAACGGTTAATTTTTCATAATTCGGCTACAAAGGGAACCGAATGACCGAAAGTTTGGCATCAAATAATCGAAAAACATAATTTTTGACAAGAAAAACTGCAGGGAAATCGGCTTTTAGTGCTGGTGGGCTTCAAACAAGCGGTGGTTTTCTTGATTTTTGGGCAGTATATAAGCTTCGAAACTGAACGTGAAGCTCAGGCATGGATATGACCCTCCAGCAGAATAAAAGAGGGTAGACTGGACACTAAGGGGACAGCCGAAGTGAGATAAAGAGAGAAACAGATGTGGGGGTCACTCGCCGAGTGCCTGCATGATGATTGTTCTTCGTCTAGGGTAAACGTCGGTTTCCACGAAAACGAGAGACTGCCAAGTGCCAAAAACTGCCTCGCCGTCCATGATTGGCAGTGTCTTGTCTGGGCTTAGCAGCATTGATCGGAGGTGAGAGTGGGCGTTTGAGGGGTGCCTGTAGCCACCGTGCTTTGGGATGATTTTTTCCAGAAAGTCTTTGACGTCACTGTCTAGGCTGGGTTCATGCTCAGTTAATATGAGTACGCCAGTTGCGTGTGGAGCAAAAACGTGAATCAACCCGTTCTTGACGCCGGACTTTCTCACAACCTCATGAACCTTCCCTGTAAGGTCCACTAACTCTATTTCGCCCTTGGTTGAAAAAACAACTTTTTCGTTGAAGACCTTCAAGTCACATCCTCTCCAGACAATAAAAGAAGAACAGTTAGCCGTAAAAACGTTACCGCATCACATGAAACCTGTTTTTGCCCCTTTTTGAGGGAGCGCGTTGATGCTTTTGTATCCGCTCCGCTAGAAACCCTGATGAACCAAAAGTAAACATAGGTACTAATGTTCTTTTGCAATCATTACTTCAGTTGCCTTGATCACGGCTGCGATGCTGTCTCCAACTTTCACGTCCAACTCTTCGACAGCTTCCTTGGATATAATCGCCGTTATTACCGCAGGCGCATCTATTTTGATTTTGACTTTAGCGGTTATTACTCCTTTTTCGACTTTCTCAACTGTTCCCTTTAATTGGTTTCGCGCACTTATTTTCAATCCAACATCCTCCCAACACGTTTCGTCGCCCATCAATTTGCCCATATAGCATTCAGCTCTGTTATATTCTCTAAGCAGGGTTACTCCCAGCTCTGTGAGAATGGCTCCTCCGCCCCCTTTGCTTCCGCCCTTGAAGGTTTTCACCACTGGCTCGCCCAAGGTCTTCTCCAGTTTTGCAAGATAATTCCAGACGTACCGGTAGGACATTCCAGCCTTTTTTGCTGCCTTTGAAATAGATTCTACCTGCTTGATGGTTTCCAGGATTTCGGCTCCGCCTTTTCCGATTAATGGTTGTCCGTTGTATTCGAGCCAGAGTTTGCACAGAACTTTATGCTTATTATCGGTGAGCATGGGCTTCAACATAATTATAGCCCGTTATGCATATAAATCTCTGTCGGATATCGTGATACAAAATTTAACCATACATTTAAATGCAGTGTTATGTTTGTGCATACATAACGGTGAACTGTATGAAAAAATATTATGGAGTAATCCTCATCGCAGTTATCATCATTGCAATCGGCGTAGCCGCATGGACACTAAATGCACCAGGAGAGAAAGTACTTCTAACAGTTTCAACCACAACCAGCCTCTACGAAACCGGACTTCTAGACGTCCTTGAAACAGAATTCGAAAAATCATACCCAAACATAGATGTCGCATTCATTTCACAAGGGACAGGGTTAGCAATCCAAACAGCAAAAAATGGAGACGCAGACATGATTCTTGTTCACGATGCTGCTCGCGAGGCAGCATTTCTTGAAGACGGTTACGGAGTTAACAGAAAAATCATTGCATACAACTTCTTCGTTATTGTCGGTCCAGAAGACGACCCCGCAGGCATCGAAGGACTTGGTCCAATAGAAGCCTTGCAAGCAATAAAAGCAGCAGGAGAAGCAGGTGACGCAGTTTGGATTTCTAGAGGTGACTCCTCAGGCACCCACGGAATGGAGAAGCGACTATGGACAGCAGCAGGCGAAGACTCAACAGTACTAAGAGAAAGCAGCTGGTACATAGAACGAGGCGGCGGAATGACAGAAACATTGACTATGGCAAACGAGAAACAAGGATACACACTAACTGACATGGGAACTTACCTGAAAACGTACGGTGAAGGCATCATCAATTTGGTTATCCTAGTTGACGCAGGAAAAGAAACATTGAATGTTTACAGTGCAATAGCATGCGACC
>CAZYJH010000019.1:6005-15419 GCA_964647775.1 uncultured Candidatus Bathyarchaeia archaeon | reverse complement strand
TCGTAGCTGAACTGGACGGCTCAGCAAAGATTCCCTCAAGACGGGCAATCTCCTGCTCAGCAACGAAAATTTCGGAATCCTTAACAGAAACAGCCACGCCACCCGAATCCTTTATGGCGTGAAGAGCATTCAGTCCATTCACGGGGTTGCGCACAAAAATCCCCAAGGCATGAGTGTACGGCTCAGGAACATCAACCATAACCGATTCGTTCTTAACAGCGGCTTCGACTATGGGCGCGCAGCCGCTAGCCTGAACCCCAATCATCCTCGGCAGCCGGTCAATCTTCTGTAGGGCGTGCAGCTCCTTGAAGCCTTTCCATAGCGAATAGATTGTTCCGCCGCTTCCCATAGAAACAACAAAACAGTCAGGAACCCCAAACTGCTCCACAACCTCGAAACTGATTGTCTTCTCGGCTTCAACAGTCAACGGATTATAGTCTGCAGTGGCTTGATACCAGCCTGTCTCCTTCGCCAAGGACTCGGCACGAAAGTTTGACTCGTCAACAGTCTCTCCATGCTCCTCAATCACCGCATCATAGATCATCATCTGCGCCAGTTTGCCCACATCAACCATCTTCGGAACAATAACTTGGCAGGTTAACCCAGATTTGGCGCAGTAAGCAGCCATTGAGGCTCCCATGTTCCCGTTAGAGGCGCAAATCACGGAATCGCACTCAAGGTCCAGAGCGTTCGAAACCATCAAAGCTGCGCACCTGTCCCTGAAAGAGTTTGTTGGATTACGAGTCTCATCCTTCAGATACAGGTCTTTTAGCCCAATTTCCTTAGCCAGCCGCTCAGCCTTATGCAGGGGCGTCCCGCCTTCTCCCAAGGTCACCACGTTTCTGACTTCCGGCAAGTAGGGTCGGAACTTCCAAAAGGTTAAGGGCTTAGAGAGAACAGTGTCTTTCAGCTGCTCAAAATCGTAAGTGTAGTCGAGGAGGCTTCCGCACTTTTCGCAGCTGTGTTTTGGGGGATAAGGCGCGAAATTGGATAAACATTGGCTGCACTGCAGAACAGTCATGTCAGATTGAACTCCAGTCCTAATGAAAAGACTGTTTTCCAGCTTTTATCGGTTACCTACAAACAGTTCAAAGGTTCAGGATAAAAATGACTATTTGGTCAGAAACTGGCGACTCCCTTTTTCTCTGAGTAATCGTACCATTTCCAAAGTTTGCCGATTGTCTTCTTAGAATATCCGCGCTGTTTCAGCAGAGCATTAAATGAGTTTTTTGCTTTCATCCGACGGCATCCAGTCTATATAGAATACAGATAAAAAATAAAAAAGAGTTGCGAATTCGGAATCCAGTTTTTGTAGATACGTATGACACAGATACAATCACAGGAAACGGTTTCACTTAGCTCCATTTCTTAAGAAACGTTTCTGCTGCGATCTTCAATTTCGTTCGTGGACTATCAGCATACATTTTAACAAAGGATAGCACCAGTTCTTTCTGGTCTATTCTGTCAAAGAATGTGTCCAGAGTTTTGATGGTATGTTGCGCGATAACTCTTTTGCATTCTTCAGTCAGATGAGGTGTAGTAGAAAGGTCTTGAACTTTCAGCAGTTCCTCTGTAATCTCAGGTACAAGATAGGGTTTTGCATTGGCAATTTTTCCCGAGTTGCCGACAACGTTAGCCACCGTAACCATGTAGTCGTTGTCTAAAAAGCTGTAATACTTACCAAAGACGGCATCAAACTTCTTGTCTGCGTCAACTCGGGTTAGATTGGCGATGATAGCCAAAGCATTCCAAGTCAAGATTCGATATTTGCTGTCCAGCAGATTAACAAAAAAATCGAAGTGGGGATACAGTTTCTCTGGTTGTTCTTCGCTTAAATCCATCAAAACGCTGGAGCAGCCATATCTAACAGCCGCTTTTTGATGGTCAACGCCGCGAAGCAGCAGAGGAATCAGACTGGAGTCCTGTTTAGCATTCTTGAGCAAATCTTCTTTTGTCAGTTTCTTGTCCATAAGCTTTTGAGCAAACACAGAAAAATCTTCGTTCGTGCCCATGATTTCTTCTCTCCTAGTCGGGAGAATTTTACCTGATTGAATTAACGAGGCTGGCAATATAACATTTCCATTCAAAATGGTTGTTGGGCTCCGGTAAATAAGGCATACAGAAAAGATGCTTTAGGGTAGGATTTCGGCTCTTAACGTATCGATTTCTGACATGTATTTCTGGAAAGAACTCCTCTTTTATAGCCTGCCACAGAAGCTAACATGTGACGCAGCACCAGAACTTCTAAACATGTAATGGGACCATAATGAAACCCAAAAAACCTGAACACAAAAGATTCGGATTAATCAAGCATTCATTGTTTACTGACAACGGTTCGACAATGGTCAAGCTGAAGGATGCAGTCAACACACACGTGTTTATGGAGGAATTGTGGCTAAAACGGTTAAACGCAACAGCACTAGACTACTGTATTCTATTCGTTGCAACAGGGATCATATGGCCAGCCGCACATTTTGCTGAATTCTTCTTAACCATGGGGATACTGTCATTACTCTACTTTACAATAGCCGAATCATACCTTGGGTACACTCTAGGAAAGAAACTGTTCGCCCTCAACGTCGTAGACTCTAACGGAACCAAACCCAGCCTGAAAAACTCGTTCACAAGAAACATAAGCAAATTCAATGCCGTTTTCCTGATTGCGGACACAATTATAGGTCGATTCGCATCAAGCACTCACCAGAAATTTTTGGACAAAATCGCAAACACAACAGTTAACGGCTAATCCGCAGCAAGCTCTCACTCAAGAGAAATTATGAAGCCACAGTTAGCTGTCTTCTGCTTTTCTAAAAAAGTAACCAACAAAGCAGTATGTCAGGTTGTGGAGCTGGGGAAGGGAATTGAACCCTTATAGAGCAGCTCTGCAGGCTGCCGCCTGAACCATTCAGCCACCCCAGCATGTGAAAATTCATTGTAAAAAAAGCTAATAACTCTATCGATGAAGACCGTGAACTGCAGCCTTTACTGCCTAGGCGGGACGCTGAAGTCTGCATGTTTATGCTTTGAGGTACTTTTCTGGGTCTTCTTCAAAGGCTATTTTGCATCCGGGCGCGCAGAAGTAGTAGGTTTTTCCCTTGTAGACAGTCTTATGTTTCGACGTTTTCTCGTCCACCTTCATCTTACAAACTGGATCAACTGCCAATCAACTTCACCTCCCTTCAAGCTCATTTCTGGTTCTCTTTTTCCAATTTTGGTTTAAACCTCTTCAGTAGCGAGGCGTTAGTAACCACGGACACTGAACTGAAAGCCATCGCCGCAGCCCCAAAGACCGGCTCCAGCACAATGCCGAAGGGGAAAAGGATTCCCGCAGCCACAGGAATCAGGACAGTGTTGTAGGCGAAGGCCCAGAATAGACCCTGCCTGATCTTGCTCATGGTGGCTCTGCTAAGCTGAATGCTGATGACAACATCCCGCAAGTCATCTTTAACAAGCACTATATCGCCTGTCTCCATTGCCACGTCGGTTCCGCTTCCAACAGCTATGCCAATGTTTGCCTGCGCCAAAGCAGGAGCATCATTTATTCCATCGCCGACCATGGCAACTACCGTGCCTTCATCCTGCAGCCGCTTAATTTCAGATGCCTTGTCTCCTGGAAGCACATCTGCCAAGACACGGTCAACGCCCACCTGATTTGCGATAGCCTTCGCTGTTCTTTCGTTGTCGCCTGTAATCATGATAACTTCGAGACCCATCCGCTGGAGAGTCTTCACCGCATCCACAGAATACTCCTTTAGAGTGTCAGCCACGGCAATCAAGCCGGCAACTTCTCCGTCTACTGCCACGAGCATAGCAGTTTTTCCGTCTTCCTCCAGCGTCTTCATTTTCTCTTCAAGATGGGTTATGTCTATGCTGTTTTTTTCCATCAATTTCCTGTTACCAAGCAAAACTGACTTGCCGTCATACTTCACTTCCACGCCATATCCAGGTACAGCATTAAAGAATTCGGGATTACCAAGTTCATGAAACTTCTCCATCGCCCTCTTCACAATAGCCTCTCCAAGAGGATGCTCAGAGTTTTTTTCTGCAACTGCCGCAAGCCGCAAAAGCTCATCTTCGCTCACAGGTTTACCTTTCCGTTTGGATGCAGAAGATTTACCGCCCATAGAAGCGACAGAAACAATGTCCGTGACCTCTGGCTCTCCTTTAGTTAAGGTTCCAGTCTTGTCAAACACTATTGCTCCAAGTTTGTGTGCAGTTTCCAGCGCTTCGCCGCTCTTGATGAGGATACCGTTTTCTGCTCCTTTTCCGACGCCTACCATGATGGCTGTGGGCGTGGCTAAACCCATGGCGCATGGGCAGGCAATAATCAGAACCGCAATGAAGATTGTGAGAGAGAAGGTGAAGCTCATTCCTAGGAGATACCAGACAATGAAGGCGGCTGAGGCGATTACAATTACGGCGGGGACAAAGTAGCTGCTTACAACATCTACCATTCGCTGGATGGGTGCCTTGGACCCCAACGCGTTCTCAACCATCTGTATAATCTGAGCTAAAACGGTGTCGGCGCCGACCTTTGTCGCCTTGAACTTCAGCATCCCCGTCTTGTTTATGGTTGCCCCCACAACCGGGTCGCCTATCCTCTTTTCGACGGGAATGCTTTCGCCTGTTATCACCTTTTCATCCACTCCCGAGTAGCCGTCAGTCACCACGCCGTCAACGGGTATCTTCTCTCCTGGGCGGACCACCACAACGTCGCCGACCTGAACGTCTTCCACGGGCACTTCAATTTCGTCTCCGTCTCTTACGACCCTCGCTGTTTTGGCTCGAAGCCCCATCAGCTTCCGTATTGCAGCCGAGGTTCTGCCCTTGGCTATAGCCTCTAGCAGCTTGCCTAGAAGGAGAAATGCCATAAGCAATACTGCAGTGGAGTAATACAGGTTTCCTGCGCCAAAGAATGTGGCGTAGACGCTGTAGAAGTAAGCTGCTGAGGTGCTCATTGCCACGAGCACGTCCATGTTTGGGTTTATGTTTCTCAGCGCCTTGTATGCGCCTTTATAGAAGCCGCCTCCAATAATGAACTGGACTGGCGTGGCAAACAAGAAAATAATTACTGGAATGTATGTGTTAAGGGAAGGAAAGACTGAAAGCGTCATCAAGTTGTGTAAAAGCTCTATAATCACGGCGATTACCGCTGAGAAAGCTAACTTGATTTTTAGTGAACGGATTTCGTGGGTTCTTTCCTTTTGTTCTGCATCTTCCACGCCCGCTTCAGGTTCGATGACGTCGTATCCCACGTCCCGTATGACCTTTTTGATTCCCTCTAAGCTGATCTGCTCGGGGTTATACTCTACAGTCGCTGTTTCGAGAGCAAAATTGGCGACCGCCTTGTAAACGCCCTCTTTCTGGTTTAGCGCCTTCTCTATTGTTTGGGCGCAGACGGCGCAGTGCATTCCGCTGATCTGCAATGTAACGCTTTGGTGGATTACCCTGTAGCCTACATCGGAGATGGCGTCCTCAATGGCTTTCTGGTCTGTAACGTTGGGGTCATAATCTATAATCGCCTTCTCTGCCGCCAAATTGACTGTGGCATAAATTACGCCCTTCAGCTTGGGCAACCGCTTTTCTATGGTCTGCACACAAGTAGCACAGTGCATTCCCCCAATGTCGAGGACAATTCGCTTTTTTTCTTCTTTAACCATGAACCCACACTCTCCGTTGTGTCACTATAGCTTGCAGAGCAAATTCTTTGGTCGATTTTCGGGCGGACTACAACCAGTTTTGTTTGACACAAGATATTCTATAGTACTTCATGTTTTCGAAAATATTTAATGATTCCTTTTTTTGTGAATCTTCTGCAAGTACAAAGGCAGCGGCTGACAGTTAAAGACCTAAAGAGACATTTTGTATTGTTTTTGAGAACGCAGTTCCTCTATAGTGTTTCCCAAAACCCGCATTGTGGTTTCCAAGATGTTCTTGAAGTTTTTCAGGTTCTTCTAGAATTTTCAGAGTTTTGGTACCTAAAACCATAATGTTTTAATGATGCCCCTCAACTCAGAAGTCAAGAACAACTTTAGATTTTTGAGGTGAACAATGGAATGGAAGATGAAGAGCTTGAAAAAATTAAAGAGACAAAAATAAAGAAAATGCTGGATAAGGCTAGCGCAACTGTAACTAAATTGGATTCATCATCTTTTGACGGCTTCATAAACAGTGATGTGCCTGTTGTGGTTGATTTCTGGGCTGACTGGTGCATGCCCTGCAGAATTATGGCGCCTGTTATGGATGAGTTGGCGCAGGCATACGCAGGAAAAGCACGATTTGGGAAGGTGAACGTTGACGAGAACCAGCCAATTGCCAGCCGCTACGGAATCATGAGCATACCCCACTTCCTAATCTTCAAAAACGGCACCCGCGTCGAAAAGATAGTTGGCGCCGTGGGTCGTGGACCTCTAGAAGCCGCACTAAAGAAGTACCTCTAATAACAGAAAAGATGATCTAGCGTTGACAGTCGCCAACCGAAAAAGGCGACAAAACACAGAATAGGATATGGGTCTCTTTGCCATCAAACACTATTCAGAACGATTCAAAGAAAACGTTGGGTTTCATCGTTAATCCCATCGCTGGCATGGGCGGAGCAGTTGGGCTAAAGGGCACGGATGGAAAAGAGATTCTAGAAAAAGCGGTTAATCTTGGCGCAAAACCAGTTGCTCCAGCACGAGCAGAATCGTTTCTAACCGAACTAAATTCTATCCGTGAAGATGTCAAGCTGATTGCCGGAGCAGGCGGGATGGGAGAGACTGAAGCACAAAAAAGCGGCATCAGTTGCAAAGTTTTTGGAGAAAAAAGAGAGCAGACCAGCAACCAAGATACCGTGGAGACGGCGAAACAGATCGTAGATGTGGGCGTTGACCTTCTTGTGTTCTGCGGGGGAGACGGAACAGCCCGTGATGTGCTGAATGCTGTTGACAAGCAGGTTCCTGTTTTGGGTGTTCCAACTGGAGTCAAGATGCACAGCGCAGTTTTTGCTGTTGACCCCAAAGCCGCGGCGAGGATAGCCTCAAGGTTTCTAAGAGGACAGTTGCCGCTCTGGGAGGCGGAGGTGATGGACATTGATGAGGAGGCTTTCAGGCAGGGCAGGGTTTCTGCGAGACTGCACGGTTACCTTTTGACGCCCTATGAGCCGCGGTTGATTCAGGTAGCTAAGATTGCGTCGCCTATGACACAGAGTGATTTGCGGAATCAGGCGGCGATGGCTATCTATGTTATAGAAACGATGAAACCGGATGTGTTCTATGTTGTTTCTGCGGGAACAACCACACGCACCATAGGAGACCTCTTGGATGAGAAAAAGAGTCTGCTGGGAGTGGACATTTTCTACAACAAGAAAATAGTAGCCAAGGACGTGAACGAGAAGCAGATTCTGGAAGCAATCAAGGATAAACCAGCTAAAATCATCGTTACGCCCATTGGCGGTCAGGGCTTCATTTTCGGTAGGGGAAACCAGCAGATAAGCCCGCAGGTGATCCGCCAAGTAGGAATAGACAACATTATTGTTATAGCAACGGGAAATAAGATGAAAAACCTGAAAACCCTGAAGGTTGACACAGGAGACCCGGAACTTGATTTAGAGTTTCGTGGCACAATCAAGGTTGTGACCGACTACAAAGTAGAGCAGAAAGTGCAAATTGAATAAGTATAAATTGTGTGAAGCAACTATTTTTCCGTAAAAGTTGGTGGATGGGAATCCGGTATGAAGAAGTTTGTTACTATGGGTAGAGGAGGAAGCGGCAAAACAACCTTTGTTGCCCTCATGACCAAATACTTTATCGAGAAAGGTGAAACGCCGCTCCTTCTGGTAGATGTTGACCCTGATCAGAACTTGTCAGAGATGGTTGGCGCAGACCTCAAAAAAGAGGGAAGAAAAACCGTTTCTGAACTGCTTATTGACACTTTCTTGGAGGGAGGCGGCACAACCGTTGGGGTGCCCCCATCACAGAGGCTTGAAAGCAAAATCTGGGAAGCTGGACTCTACGAAGGAAAAAACTTTGACATGATGGCTATCGGAACAAAATTCATAGAAGGCTGCTACTGTCTTCCAGACGCTGCCCTGAAGAAGGCGTTAGAGGGCTTAACAAAATCCTACAGTTACGTTCTCATCGATTCTCCGGGTGGACTGGAACACCTGAACAGAAGAATAGCCTCTCAGGTCGACGACATCTTCGACATCATTGACCCTTCCCAGAAATCCTTCAACCACATAGAAAGAGCCTACAAAGTCGCCAAGGAAGTGAAGATAGAATTCAACAACTTCTACGTGGTCGGAGGCAACAGGTTCCCACAAGAACTGGAAGCAGAAGTAGAAAAAAGAACAAACCTGCCATACCTAGGAAAAATCAGCTACGACAAAGAACTGGAAAACTATGTTCTCTACGGGAAGACCCTGCTTGACCTCCCCGAAACGTCCCAAGCCTACAACTCGGTGAAGAAGATACTGCAGAAAGCAGGATATTAGGCACCTAATAACAGCGGATTGTTGAAAGCAGTCTTTTTCCTGAAAACCTTGAGCCGAAGCTGAACACATCCAGAAAATGTGGGTGCCGTTTAATTCGCGGTAAATCTAAAAGTAAATAAAGGTAATCTACGATACTTACGCCAACAACAATTGGAATCGTCCCTTGATGGTGTTTCACGTGAAGAATGCACATACACACAAAAAAATCGTGCCAAAGGCAATAATTTTTCTCATGACCATTTTATGCATATCCGTTCTCTTGACGCAGATGTGCCCAGTTAGTGCCCAAAACGGGGAGGCAACCCTCACCGGCACAATATATTCCATGGGCGTAGACGCAAATGATGACGGAATCTACGAAACGCTGGACCTCGGAGTTGAAGTAAATGTTACCGCCGCAGGAACCTTCAAGGTGGACGTGTCGGGGCTTCTAGACCCCTCAGCCGAACTCATCAATGTCTCGAACCAGAATTCCACATACCTTGATGCAGGCGTTCAGGTCGTCTACGTATCGTTGGACGGTCCAACCATCTTTGAGTCATGGCTTGTTCCAGTCAATGTTTCCAGCATCACCCTCTACGATGAATCGGGCGATTCGCTGGATTCTTTGTCTAATGTCCCCTTGCCTGGAACGTATCATTTCGTCGATTTCGGGCTTTTAGATGCAACCCTCACGGGCACAATAACTGATGAGGGCGTGGACACTGATGGCAATGGTTTGTATGATTACCTTCGTATGGGAATAGAAGTTAACGTTACCGTTGCAGGAACATACACGGTCGATATTGGCGGGATTTATGATGCATCATATAACTTTGTCAGTGGCTCGGTATTGAATTCCACGTATCTTAGTGTGGGCATTCATGTTGTGTACCTTGACATAAGTGGCACAGAGATTTATGCAGAAACTGTCGATCCTACTACTATTGCCTCAATCTTCC
>CAZYJH010000019.1:0-5995 GCA_964647775.1 uncultured Candidatus Bathyarchaeia archaeon | reverse complement strand
TTCCTTTACGACGAATCTAACAGAACGCTCAGTGAACTGCATGACGTTACATTGCCTACTTCTTTCACCTTCGACGAGTTCCAGCGCCCATATATTGAAATCGAATTCGTTGAGATAGACCGAAAGATAATGTTGGATCAGGAGGGAAGCATCTACGTAACTAACGCTTACCACATAAAAAACGTTGGATTCTGGATAACCAGCGTTCAGTTTGGTTTGCCAGACGATGCCTACGATTTTGTTGTGCGGGACGAAATGGGGATAGTTGTGACGTCAACGGAAAACTATGTTATGAATGTGACTCTCAGAAGCACTGTGGACACAAATGAAACGCTGGCACTTTATGTGGATTACCATCTTCCATGGAGCAGCCACGTCAGTAAAACGAACGGAATTGACTACCGTCTACAGTCCACCTTCTATGAGCAATTCAACTCAACAATAGGAAAGTTAACGGTCGACATAACTCTGCCTAAGGGCGCCAAATTCCAGTCATCCGCTCCTCTGGAGCCCATCAGCGTAAAAGAAAGCAGCCTTCAAGACAAACTAAGCTTCACTTTCTCTGATGTGACGCCTTCAGACGACCTCAGCTTCGAGGTCAACTATAAGTACGATGTGTTCTGGGGCTCCTTCTACCCAACCATCTGGGTGGGAATTTTGGCTGTTGTCGCGTCAGCAGTATTCTGTTTCTGGGGCGCACCCAAAACAATCTCTGTTCTAACAATTCAGGTTCCATCAAAAGAGCTCCGAAGCTTCGTTGACACATACGAAGAAAAAGCATCAATTCGGTCAGAGCTTGAATCGCTGGAAGAGCGGTTAGGGAAAGGAAAAATTCCCAGACGCCGATACAAGGTCAGAAAGAAGATGCTGGACTCGCGGCTTGCCACAGTTTCCAGAAGCCTCTCCACTCTCAACGCGTCGATTCGGTCTGCAGGTTCAAAATATGCAACCCTGATGAGGCAGATTGAAGTGGCTGAAGCGAAGCTTGAAGGGGCAGAAAGAGACCTGCAGCGGGTACAAATAAGATACAAACGCGGAGAAGTGTCTAAAGGCGCCTATGGAAAGCTTATGGATGAATACCAGAGCAGAATCGAAGAGGCTGAGGCAACCATTGACGGAGTTCTTCTGAGGCTCCGTGAATAGTCTCCTTTTTTTACAAAACGTTTTTATTCCATTGCTTAGTTTTGGTTAAAATCTAAATGCGGAGTTGAGTAGATAATGGTTGAAATCAAAGTCGATGTTGAAAAATGCACTGGATGCGAAACATGCGTTGACACCTGTCCTGTTGGCGTTTACGAAATGAAAGACGGCAAATCCGTTGCAGTAAACATTGAGGACTGTCTCGTCTGTAGAGCATGCGAGATGGAGTGCCCAGAAGGCGCCATCGAAGTCATCGAGTAAACAAGACACAGTTTTTGGCTGTCCCATTTCGGGGGAAACAACCAGATTTCCCCAACCTTTTCTCTAATTTATGAAAAAATGTTGTTTTCAACAATCAGCTGTTATTAGGAAGCTAATATGAACGGAGATGTGGACAGCAAATAGTTATCTTGCTTGGAAAAACAGGAAAAAGCTAGTTTTCAACAATGTACCTCTATTAGGTTCCTAATACGAACGGTTACACTTGGACATTTTTTGTTGATTTCGTAACCCTATTTCTCAGTCTATTTTCCAGAACGCTGATTGAATCTTCTTTATTCGGTTTAGCGTTTTTTCTCCCTTTCTCTGCACCTTAACGTCTGCAACCCGATGCTTGTCCCTGAGTGTATAGTGAACGCCAGCCATCTTGGCAGTAACTGCGCAAGCCATCTTTCCTAGAAACCTTAGACTGTATCCGCCCTCCAGAACCGCCACAAGCTTTCCTTGACAGAACTTTGTTGCTGACTCTAAGACTGCGTCAAAGATTTTGGTGTAGCTGAAGGCTGACAGGGACATGTTTCCCACCGGGTCTGCGTAATGATTATCAAATCCTGTGGAGACCAGAATAAACTGTGGCTTGTATTGGCTGATGATGGGCGCCGCAATCTCGTTGAAGGCTCTCATGTAGATTCTGTCATCTGTTCCGTAGGGAAGCGGAATATTCACTGTGTATCCCTGTCCCTTGTCCTCGCCGACTTCGTCAGCGAATCCGGTTAAGGGAAACTCGATGGGGTCCTCGTGGAGGCTAACGTAGAGAACCTTGCTGCTTCTGTAGAAGATTTCCTGTGTCCCGTTTCCATGATGCGCATCTACGTCCAGAATCAAAACTCGGTCAAGACTGAACTTTTCCTGCAGATACGCTGCGGCTAAGGCAACATTGTTGAAGACGCAGAAACCCATGGGATAGTCTGGTCCAGCATGATGCCCCGGGGGTCTAACAAAGGCGAAGGCATTCCTATACTTTCCTGTCATAACAAGGTCAGCCGCTTTCACTGTTCCTCCAGCAGCCAAACGGGCTACATCATAACTTCTGCGAGAAACCACCGTGTCTTCTTTGTCCAGCAGTCCGCCGCCGCAGCTACAGAACTGCTTTATCTGCTCGATGTAGTCGAGGTGGTGGACTAGCTGCAGGTCTTTGACGCTGAGGGTCTCCGGTTCGACTAGAGAGCATTTTGTGTTTTCGAGGATTCCGCTCTTGTTCAGTTCTCTCATTATTGCTCTGAGGCGGGAAGGTGACTCGGGATGGCGGGGTCCAGTTTTGTGGCTTAGATACTTTGGCGAGTAAATCACGGCTGTTTCTGCCATTTTTGGTCACTTCCCAACAGGTAAACAGGTTCTCTTCTACGTTAACTTGGCTATTTTGTAGTTTTACCTAATTAATGCTTATCAGCCAAGCGGGAATGGTTATTTGGTTTGAAGAAAGGATTTTATGTTTCTTGGGGGAATAGTGAGCGTCTAACTGTTTAGGGGCGGGTTGGCGGTGGCTTCTAGGGTTGCTGTGGTAACGTACCTGATTATTGGGGTCAACATCTTCGTTTTCCTGCAGAGCCTATCAGACCCTGAAGCCTACAACCAGCTTATATTCAATTACGGCTTAGTTCCCGAGCAAATAATGCACGGCAAGAACCTCCTGTCACTAGTCACCTCCATGTTCCTGCACGCCGACATCATCCATCTGGCAATGAACATGTTCTTTCTGCTTGTAAGCGGCGACGCTGTTGAACGAGAATTAGGCAACGTCCGCTTCTTGGGGTTGTATTTTGCCTTCGGCATTATCGCAGGGTTATTCTACTCCTACCTGAACAGTGCATCCACTATCCCCACCATAGGCGCTTCAGGTGCAATCTTCGGCGTTTTAGCTGCCTTCGCCATTCTCAATCCCTTCCGCTGGCTCTTCAAACTCTTCGGCTTCATTCCCATCCCCATGCCAGCCCTCCTATTCGTCTTCATAACAACCTTAACCGAAACCGCCTACGTATCCTCAGGAACAGTAGGAAACATCGCCCACGCCGCTCATGTGGGAGGCTTCCTGGCAGGAGTCTTCCTTACCCTACTCTTCATACCCAAAAAGCGAACAGACGATAAATAAGCCACTGAAAAAACGTTAACGAGTCACATGCACCGAAAGAACACCTGACGCTGACCTGAGTTGTGCAGCAAGTTTCTGAACCAAACAGTCAGCATTTTCGACCTCCTGAAAATACAGTAGGTGACTTTCGCAGTTTTTTCGGCAATCAGAGGCTCCGAACCCCCTGACCTTGACTTCTGCCTCCATCGCAGTCTTTATGTGCTGGTTTGTTTTGCACTCAATCTTCTGGCTGGTTTCAGCGGCTAATACCGCTTCCACGGACACCTTTTGGTCTGCCAGAAGGTAATCTATGTGCCAGAACATCCGCTTTTCTTTCCTCAGGTGCCTAGCGACCCTATTTCTGAGGCTTGCTCCCTTGCCCAGAGCTGAGCCCGTGTAACTGTAGTAGCCCACCGGAAACTTCTGCTTCCCCAACTTACCTACAGTCACTGTAACTTCCTTTGAAACAAACAACAGCAGCGTGTAGACTCCATATCCTGAAGGAAAATTATCGTCTAGTTCCATTAGAGCAGCCGCCAGTCACTGTTACCCGTTTCTAGTTTATTGTTTCGTTCCAGAAAAAGATTTTATCATAATGCCGCTGCAGGCTGTCATTGAATTCTGGGTCATCGTAAACGATATCCAACCGGAAGCCATACATGTCTATCAGCTGGTTGACGTCGCTCCAAATCTTTTCTGTCCTCTCATCCGAGTCCGCGCTCCACAGCCCCCAAATCTTGTCGTTGGCGTCGCGGAATCCGAAGCCAAAGTTTTCGGGCAGAACATAAGCCACGTCCGCTTTTTGTGTTCCATGCTTGGCGGGGTTACTGTAGACGTAGTTCCAGAAATCCTCTAAGGCATCAAAGTGGTCTTCTGTCAATATTCCATACTCTGAATAATCAGTGTCTGGATGATCAAAAACCACCACATATTTTGCTCCATTATGGTAACCCAAAACCATGTCATCATAGAGTTCGTTGCCTGAAACAAGGTAGGGCGGTCCCTCATACGTCCACGTGACCATTACACCCCATTCCTTGTTCTGAGCCGTGGCTGCTCCTCTACAAAGCCCAACATGTAAGGGTCTGCTGTGGTTCCAAGCAAACTCCGCCAAGATAGCATCATATCCAGACTTGTAGTCAAACCAGTAAAGACCATAATCCGACGTTAACACAGTACCGCCTTCACATTCCCGAGCATAAATGTAGTAGTTGATGTGCGCGTTAAGCCACTTCACGTAGGTGTCAGAGGCTTCCTCCTGAGATTCTGCGCTTGTAACCATTTGGGAACTGCCGTTGTCCAGCTGATGTCCCCCAGGTTCATCCATGGCATATGATCCCAAAAACTTGTCCCCATACTTTTCTCTGGCGTCCGCAATCCACAGATGAGGATAGTAGTTGTATCGCATATTCAGTATTAGGTGGTTTCCATCCGCTGTGGTACAGTTATATTCTTCGTGTAACGGAAGAAAGAAGACCATAAAATATAGCCCCGACTCGTAGACGTAATCGCAGACCTCGTTGAGCTTGTAGAAGTCATACGTTATTCCAACCGTGTCGACAACAAAAAAGTTTGTGTAATTCTTTACCTTGTCAACCAAGGCTTTGCAGCCTTCAACACTGTAATTGTCGATGGCATACTCTACACCCACAAAGAATTCAGGTTCCCGACTCTGGTCGGTGCTACCGCGGTTCCAAACCGCCAAAACAAGAGGCGAAACTATAATCGCGATGAGTATACAAACGAACAGGAGCGTGCCGTGTCTCAGCTTTTCCGCCTCTCTATGCCTTTTCTGGGTTTACAAAATACAATGCCGCTTCTCTGTTATAACCTTAAAGACCCAGTGCCAGATGCAGCCATTCTACAGAAAACAAAAGATCGGAAACACAAAATTCGGAACGGCTAAACTCTCCTTCTCTTAGCTGATGTCTTGTTTCGCTTTTCTGGGACCCCAACATACTTTTTAAGAGACACAAACCATTAAGTCAATATTCAGAAGTTTGAAGGGCTGAGTTATGCCGCGGTACTCCAGCGTTTTCAAGGATGAAAGCAAACTTGACATCAACTATGTTCCACAGCATCTACTGCACAGAAAACTTCAACTCAATCTCCTGAACCAGTTCTTCCGTTTCGCAGTTGAGAACCCCGGAAAAATGACCCAACGCGCCCTCATCATAGGCAAAATCGGAGCAGGAAAAACAGTTCTCTCACAGCACTTCGGCTCAAACATAACAAAAGAGGCAAAACAACGCAACATCAACCTCAACTACATCCACATCAACTGCCGCGAATGCAAAGGCAGCCTATTCATGATTCTACAGCGGACCCTCCTGAAGTTTATTCCCAATTTTCCTAGACGCGGCTACTCCGCAGAGGAGCTGCTGCAGGCGCTCATGCAGATTCTTGACGAGAAAGACGCCTACCTAATTTTAACCTTGGATGAACTTGAGTCGCTTGTCCAGAATGAGGGCTCAGACCCCCTCTACAACCTCTCCCGCATCCAAGAAG
>CAZYJH010000018.1:0-15886 GCA_964647775.1 uncultured Candidatus Bathyarchaeia archaeon | reverse complement strand
TGGCATGCCCTCAACAACGGTCGAAACGTATACGCCGTCAACGACTGGAGTCAACCCGTTAACGATAACCAGAACAGCGAGAAGGCACGCCACGGCTACAACAACATTTCCTCCAACTCCCGCAGCCATAACCCTCAAAGAATCCTTAGCTCTCGCTTTCGCAATCTGCTCCTCATCGACGTCTACGAAGGCGCCAATGGGAATAACCAGAAAGAAAAGCAACCCGCTTGACTTTACGTTTAATCCACGGTTTCTTGCTACGATTCCGTGTGCGCCCTCATGAACAGTGATTGCGCAAACTATTGCCAGCCACCCATACACTATAGGAATAAAGGGGTTAATGCCGGGCAACAACAGATACGATGCAGGACCCAACTCACCAGCTGCCTCACTTGCACCTGGAGTCCACAGCAGAGTGATTAGGCTGCCGCAGAGCAGATAAAGCCCAATGCCTGCCACTATCGGCACGATGATGAGAGCAAGCCAGCCGATGAGCCGTGAGGCGCGGAGGGAGCCAAGCCGGTCAAAAACTCCGCCGAACATCTTTGTTCTGATGGTCAGCAAGGGAAAATTGAACTCGATTCTGCCTGGCTCAGTTTTTTCTGCTTCAGCGTTCTGGTCAGTCAACGAAGCCACCAAATATAGCCCATTAACTTACACTGTCACTATTAAATCATTAATATTTACGGAAAAATGTGAATACGAGAAGGGGCTAGCGTGTTAGGGTTGTCCTGCGGTTATCTGGATTTCTTGCGTGCCTTCGGGGTAGGCGAAGTATATCCATCGACTGTTTCCATCATCGTACAGTTGGTAGTTGGGGTTAAGAACTGCTGTCTGTCCCGCGTTGATAACAACTGAGATGCCGTCTACGTTCATGGTTGCGTGGGGGATAGCGATTCTGCAGAAGCCGAAGCCTTCAGTAGTTACTTGCAGCGTTATGGTGTTTTCTGCTTGGTGGTACTGGAAGCTTTCGATTGAAGAATTGGAGACAACATTGAATGTTTGCGTTGACTGTGTGAAGCTTGAGAACATCCCGTTGAGGGGATAACGGTCTGTGACATTAACGTAAGCAGGTACAGTAGTGCCATTTTCATGGGTTATGAAACCTGTCATTAGTGACTCGATTTGATATTCTGTATCGAGTATGCCATCATTATTCGTGTCGTTACCAGCGTAATCGCTCCAATAGTTACCTTCGACACCATCGTCCCAAGCTATCACTATGGATTCCATATCAAAACCAACGTTGAAATTGTAACTAACATGGCTTGTGTTATTTATGAAGTTGTTGTGATAGAACGTGTTGGCGCCTTTGACGTCTCTATTTGTGATTCCGTAACTGTTTTCTGTTATGCTGTTCCCAACTATTTGGTTGCCAGAGTTAGTGTCATCAGAAGTTAGTGCGATGCCGCCTATTTGGATGCCGACATCATTTTTTGTTATAGTGTTATTGTTGATGATGTTGTTGTTTGACCATTGGAGATAGATACCCCGTTCTCGGTTGTTTTCAATACTGTTTCCAGTGATGCTTATGTCTGTACATTCTTCAAGCTGGATTCCATAGTAGTTAGTTTCTATGTTACTTTCAATGATTGACGAGTTTGTGGTGGACACCAGCAGTATGCCTTGCCTGTTGTCGCTTATGTTCAAGTTGTTAGCCACTATGTCTGTGCAGTTTATGAGCGCCACGTACCCAGCGTCAACTGGAACAGTCATGTTCTGCTGGTTGACCCAGTAAATGATTGGTTTGCCGTCAACAGTGTTTGATGTGTCAATGTCGTTTGTTTTGCCGTTTTGTATCCAGAGATTGTAGATATTATTGTTTATGCTGTTGTTTCTGAACACGTTACTTGATGAAGCGAACATTCTGATTCCTTCTCTGTTGTTTGTTACGATGTTGTCTGTCACTGTCGAGTTTGTGGTGCCAGCTAACAGTATGCCTTGCCCATTGTTGTCAAGGTTCAAGTTTTGAACGGTCATGTTTGTGCAGTTTACGAGTGCAAGGAATCCTATATCTGAAAACGAAGAATCTATATTCAGATTTTTTTCGTTAACAAGGTAGTGAACGGTTTTGCCGTTAACCTTGTTTGACACATCAATGTTGTTGATGAAATGTGAAAGCGAATCGCCTTCAATTATAATGTTGATGTTGTTGTTGGCAATGTTGTTGTCCCTAAGCGTGATATTTCCAGACAATTTGAGGCAGATGCCACAGTTGTTATCAATTATGTCATTTCCAACAATGCAACAGTTGGATGATTGGTCTATACGAATTCCTGACACCAAATCGAAAGTGGAAGAATCATCTTCTAGTGACGCACTATTACCGTTTCTTATTGTGAAACCAGTGATGTTAACACTTGCTCCTACATAAACTGCCGTTCGCTTATTGCCTCCATCGATTATTGTTGTTTTTCTATCTTCACCTATCAGCGCCACAGACTTGCGGATGTCAAAATTCTCGTAGTATGTTCCTTCAGTAACATAGATTACGTGACCATCCAACGTATATCCAGAATCTATTGCTGCCTGAATCGTCGGGTAACCAAGACTAGTGTTAAGGTTCTGAACTGGAAAACTGTCAGCAGCTTCAAATTCCCACCTTACTATTGTACTGTAGCATTCCTCAATTCTATCGATGTATTCTGCGTCAGAATATACTATGTCTAAGCGGCTGCCGTACTCGTCTAAAAGGTCGTTAACTTCATTCCACATCCTTGAGCTGAAATGTTCCTCCCACAATCCCCACACCTTGTCTTCTGAGTCTCGGAACCCAAAACCGTAATATTCTGGAAGAACAAAAGCCACATCAGCAGTCAGGGAACCATGCTTCTTTGGGTTGTCGTTTTTGTAGTTCCAGAAGTTTTCTAGCGCCTCAAAATGCTCCTCAGTCATTATTCCATAGCCCGAGTATGGCTCATCTTCGTCATGATTAAAGACAACAGCATATTTTGCTCCACTATGGTACGCAAGAAGCAGGTCATCGTAGAGCTCAGGTCCCGATTCTAAGTATGGCGGATGATTGTATGTCCATGTGAGCATGGCGCCCCAGTCTTTGTTCTGGGCTTTAGCTGCGCCCCTGCACTGTGAAGTTTGCAGTTGCCTGCTTTGGTTCCATCCAAACTGTGCAAGAACTGTATCATAGCCTGCTTTGTAATCGAACCAGTAGAGGGCATAGTCTGAAGTGAAGTCTTTTCCACCAGATTGAAGATATTTAACTCCGAATTCTTGGATCATATCTACAAACTCGTTGCTATACTCATTGTAGCTGTACTCAGAATAAACGCTGGGAAAGCCCCTGTCCAACTGTCTTCCTCCAATCTCATCCAGAATATATTCTCCCAAGTATTGGTCCCCATAGGTTTCTTTGGCGTGTATTGTCCAGTTCTGGGGATCATACTTGTAGGATGGAGCTATGGCTTGGAAATAGATGATAAACGATAATCCAGCATCATAAATGTAGTCGCACACCTCGTTAAGATCGGCGTCATTTTGGGTTACAGAAAATGAGCTTATGACAAAAAGATTAGTGTAATCCTTGACTTTGTCAACCAAGGCTTTGCAGTCATCCACCCCACCATAACCCAACTGAACACCAACAAAAAACTCGGCACCTGAAACATCTTCATCCGGAAGAAAAGTCCAAACAACCAGAAGAGAAGACGAAACCAAAACAACGATGATAATCAATGCCAACAGAGCCGTTTTGCGCCTCAAGGTTTCACCAGCTCACGCCTTTGTGAATGCTTATGTTAAACGGGTTGCCAGTAATAAACGTAACCAACAATTACTTATGACTATGAAAACATGCAGACAAAAAAGGTAGAAACTCGGGCGTATGTGTCACGAGAGAACTTTGAGGCTGTTCTACTTTGGTTTTCCATCCAGTATGGGGGCAAAATTCGTTTCGGCTCTTTTCTTTTTGAATCCTGCTAGTTTTATGATCTCTTCTTTGTCTGCGTCGCCCTTAACGAAATCAACGTTCTCCAGCAGCTTCTTTCCTTTCTCAGACCGCACTATCACCGTCGAGTATCCTTCAGCGCTTCCCACCGAGCCAACAGAAACGTCAGAAAGCCTGCCAACAAAGTCGTTGCAGTAAGCGCATCCGCCCTGAATAGCATTGCTGAATTCCTTTACCTTAGCTGAGTAGTCCTTTCCGTCAATCGTGACTATGAATTTTCCTTTATGTATCTGCGTCTTCTCCGCCTTGTCCAAATCAACACCCAAAAGCTTTGTTGTCTCTTCTTTCAGCTTGTCGTAATCGAAGGCTTCAAAGCAGAACAAACCCACAATAGTAATCTCTAGGTCGGGATACTTGCTTAGTAGTTGCTGCTGAATCTTCCTTCCTGTTCGAATCTCGCAGGGAGTTCCGACAATGGCAATTTTCCTTTTGCCTTTCTCCACCAGCTCCCCAACCTTTGACATCATCTTAACCCTCGAATATTTGGTGCCTCGTGCATTCAGTATCTCATCAGCACTCTCTGCAATAATCGCCTCCGCCTTATACCCAACTGTCCGCTTAACAACAATAGCAGCATCAAATAGACCTTTTTTGAAGCCTGAAAGCAGCAGAGCAGTAGCCATTCCGCCATCCTGTCCATCAACAGAGCTTTTTGCAGCAAAAATTTCAGTGTGAACGCCTAGCAGGTCATCGCTTGTTCGTTTCAGAAACTGTTCCTCTGCTTCCTTTATGTCTTCTTCCAGCATTGGATATGTGTTAGTTCTGACTCTTTTCGAGTCTGTGGGACACACAATAGCGCATGCACCGCATCCAACACAATCATCAGATATTGTATGATATGGAGCAGTAACTTCCCGTTCCACGCCTCGGTTCGCAAAGTTGATCGCAGACACGCCAACCAACTCTTCACAGACCCGAGCACACAAACCACAAAGGATACAGTCCTCCTCTGGGTCCCCCACCCAAAAGCTCGGCTTCTCAACGCCATATTCCCGCGCCAAATCCTGTATCCTCTTCACTTTCGGGCATCGAGCCAGCAGCAACTCAAGCAGCAGCTGACGAGTTCTATACACTTTCTCATTTTTTGTTTCAACCACAAGCCCTTCGGAAACAGGGTAATTGCAGGAAGTCACAATCTTTTTTCGTCCTCGCTTATCAGTTATCTCCACAGAACAGACACGGCAAGCACCAAAAGGCTCAAGAGCCGGATGGTGACACAGGGTCGGAATCTTAATTCCATGCTCTTTTGCAACATCTAGAACGGCTGTTCCTTCTTTGGCTTTGACATCTAATCCGTCTATCTTCAATGTAATTTCTTTCTCGCTTCCTTCCATCTTCAGTCACCCCTCTAGTCCCGTTTCTCCTTCCGCGGTCTTTTGATCAATCTCTCTTCATCTGGAATTGGTGGAGGAACAGGTTCACCAGAAATTTTTTTCACTGCCCCGAATCTAGGCGGGCACATATCATAACAAGTTCCACATTTGGTGCATTTTGATTGATCAATCACATGAATCTTCATCTTTTCTCCAATTATCGCATTTGATGGACAATTCCTATAACAAATCATGCATGCTTGACATTTTTCCGGGTCAATATAATAGGATATCAGCTCTTTGCACAGTAACGCGGGGCATCTCTTTTCCTTTATATGCGCTTCATATTCGTCACTGAAATAACGAAGAGTAGTCAGCAATGGATTCGCAGATGTTTTCCCTAAAGCACAAAGAGAAGCAACGCTGGTTACCTCTGCGATTTTTTCAAGCTTTTTAATATCTTCCTCTGTTCCTTTACCGCTAGTGATCCTGTTCAATATTATACTGGCTTGCCTCAAACCTTCACGACAAGGGGTACACTTTCCGCAGGATTCATCGCATAAGAAGTTAACAAAGTAGCGAGCTAATTCTACCATGCACATATCTTCGTCCATCACAATCATACCGCCAGAGCCCATCATCGAACCTAGCTTGGTAAGTTCGTCAAAATCAACAGGAGAATCTAAATGCTGCTTAGGAATGACTCCTCCAGAGGGACCACCAGTTTGAACACCCTTGAATTCTTTTCCATCCCGGATTCCGCCACCTATTTTGTAGATAATGTCCCTCAATGATATCCCAAAGGGAACCTCAACTAAGCCAGTGTTGTTCACTTTGCCTGCTAAAGCAAATATTTTGGTGCCTTTACTGCTTGCGGTACCAATGGATGCGAACCATTCAGCACCTTTATTGATTATAAGAGGAATGTTAGCCCATGTCTCAACATTATTCAGTGTGCTTGGCTTATCCCAGACACCTTTCTCGGATGTGTGAACATATTTTGGCCTTGGCTCGCCCACTTTTCCTTCTATCGCAGTCATCAGAGCGCTTGACTCGCCGGACACAAAAGCACCCGCTCCCTTATGGATCTTGATTTTGAAGTCGAATCCTGAACCGAGGATGTCTTCACCCAGGAGACCCAGTTCTTCTGCTTGTTTAATGGCTGTCTCCATGTTCTCTATCGCGAGGGGATACTCTTGACGAACATAGATGAATCCCTCATGCGAGCCTATCGCATAAGCTCCGATAACAAGCCCCTCAAGGATGGAGTGTGGATTTCCTTCCATCAATGCCCTGTTCATAAAAGCTCCAGGATCGCCTTCGTCGCAGTTTACGATAACATATTTGGGTTCTCCCGGTGCATTTCGGGTAGATTCCCACTTTATGGAAGTTGGGAAACCGCCTCCGCCACGACCACGGAGCTTTGAGTCCTTTACTTCTTTCATTACGTCCTCAGGAGTCATTTTGAAGAGAGCTTTTGCTAATGCTTTGTAACCGTCTATAGCTAAATAATCCTCTATCTTCTTAGGGTTGACTTTGCTGTTGCTTTCCAGAAGTAGCCTATTTTGGTACTTATAAAATGGAACGTCAGACAGATACCGCGCCTTGTTGCCAGTAACTGGATCAGTGTAAAGTAACCGTTCAACAATTTCATTGTTTATCAAAGTCTTAGACACAATTTCGGGTACATCGCTTGCTTGTACTTGGAAATAGTAAACCTCTTCAGGATAGATAACAATTCTTGGACCTTTTTCGCAGAAACCCAAGCAACCTGTTTCCTTAATTTCCACTTTACCGTCTAAGCCCTGTTTTTTGAGTTCTTCATCAAAGGCTTCAAGGACTTTTTGGACACCAAGAGCTTGACAGCCTGTACTCACACAAACTGCGATAGCTAGGCTCTTTGGATGTTTTTTGGCGAGTATATCATTTCTGAGTTTTTCCAGATCAGAGGGAGATTTTAGTGTTTTCATAACTTTTCACTTCTGTTAATCACAGCTAGAAAGTATTTTTTCAAGTTTTGCTGAATTGAGTTTTCCATAATATTTTCCATCTATTTCAATGACCGGTCCTAAGGCGCAGCAACCCAAGCAATTGACAGTCTCTAAGCTAAACTTGTGGTCGCTTGTTGTCTCACCTGATTTAATTCCCAGTTTAGTTGTTACGGAATCCAGAATTCTCGGTGCTCCTCGAACATAACAAGCAGTACCAACGCACACTCTTACACGATGACGACCTATAGGCTTGAGACTCAGTGCAGTGTAAAAACTTGCCACCCTAAATATTTGGCTGTACGGAATTTTGAGTCTCTCGCTAATTCTTTTTATTGCTTCCTTTGGTATCCAATTAAGCTCCTTTTGTATATCCAAAAGTAATTGAATCAAAATCCCTTCTTCAGTTTCATACTTGTCTATAATTTTGTCTATCCTGTCCTCATACATGATATCCTCAGCCCTGCCCTTTTTTAGGAAGCTAAAGTTAATAATCCTACTAAATAAAGGTTTACGGAATTTTCCAAGTTTCCTAGTTGATGAGATTCAGCAACAAAAGCTTCATGGAATCAAGTTAATCTGTAAGAATTTGAACATTCTTGCCTGACAAATCAGAAACAATCTTTTCCAGATTTCTTTTCTGCTTCTCAACTCTTATGTGGGCTTCGTTATGCTGCTTCTCGAATCTGGCGTCTCTGGCTTCAAGAAGATTCTTTCGCGTTTGCAACTCCTTCAAGCGGTCCTGTAACCCTGCTCTTTCATCTCTGGACTCGCTTATCGCCCCTGAAGTTGCCAGCTCATTCTTTTTGTTTAACGCTTCGCTACAATCCTTCTGAAGCGACGCTAGGGCGGCTTTGTTGAGTATATTGGCTATCTGGTCTTTCGCCTTTCTTGTACGGCTTGGCTTCAGCTTCAGCTTGTTATTATCTAAGGCAACGTCTATCTTTTGGAGGATACTTCCGAGTAGAGGATAACCTTCCTTCTCCGTCGCCAACGCCTCGAAAGGATTTGTCAAATATTCATCAAGCTTCGCAGTTGCCTCAGGCAAAAGACTGTATCCTGGACTGTTAACTAACGATTGAAACTTTAGAAGCGGTTTCTGGATATGACGCAACCCATGTTTAACTGAGTTCGATAACTCTTCGATCCGTTTGTTCATTTGGGCGAGTTCAACTACCTCGTCTTTACTCTGTATTGCCTGCAGTGTCTGAAGAGTTTTCTCTATCTTCTTTTCAAGAAGCTCTTTTTTCTGTTTCCTTGCTTCTTTACCTTTTTCAAACCTGTCAAACTCAGTTAAAGACTGGCGTAGCTCTTCAACCTTGGAAGAGACGCCTTCAGCGTTTTCAGCCTTAATGTAATCGTTGGACAAGAAGTCGGTGAAATTTCGGAATGAATCACTTGCTCTCTTCAGTGCAACGTCAAATCGTCGACGAGACATTATGAAGTAGGGGGCAATAGCGCGGAACCACTTTGTTCTCTCTTTGTCGATCGTTTTCAGAGTTTTTTCGATTTGTTCAGAAGTTTCATGGAGGCTTTTTCCGGAAATCTCTTCGGGGATATCTATTTTCTCGATTAAGTCGGCAAATTTTCCGGCGAGTTTCTGGAGGGCTTTTGCTCGGCGATACGTTTTGCGGCTGCCTTTCGCTATCTCCTTTTCTGCATCATCTAACAGTTTGTCAGAGGCTTCTATAAGGTCTCCAAGTTTGCTTTTGGTGTCTTCAAGCAGCTTTTTGGCATCTGCCCTCAGGGGTTCAACTAGGGAGTTTGTTTCTTTGTCTAGCCATTCTTTGACGGTGTCAATCGGCATCTCAAGAGTGTCAGACATTACCCTGGTTCCACACTTTATGATTGGAGTGAATTCTTTAAAATCTTTTGTCGAAAAACTTTACCCGTTTATGGGTAGTTACTCTTAAATAAGTTGAGAAGATATGAACCAGCCACAGGAAGAACACCAATGAACGTCGATAACCCAACAGTAAAACTCGCAGGAGCCGCCATACTAGCGCCACTAACCATAATACTGCAAGCTCTGCCACCAATTTTTGTAACGCCATGGGGCATGCAGATAGACATAGTAGCAATCCCATGGATGATATGCTGGATAATCTTCGGACTAAAACCTGCACTCCTAAGCCTACTAATCAGTGCACCACTCATAGGATTTGTTGGTCCATTCGCCGGAGGCGCAATCGGAGCAACCATGAAACCGTTAGCAACCATCTGGATGTTCCTTATCCCTGCCCTTTTTGCGTGGAAACTAGGCGGAACAAAACAGCTCTTAGAGAATAGGCGCCTTTTTGTTTTAGCGGGCGTTTTAGCACTTATCGTACGTGCTGTTGTCACTGTGCTTGCAAATTTCTATTTTGCGTTACCCTTTTTCTTTAACATGACGCCCGACGCGATAATTGGCATGTTTTCAAGCTCAGACAGTCTGAGCTTCTTTGGAAACTCACTAGGCGTTATTGGGCTAGGCGCATACATCGCCGAAGTAGCTTTTTGGAACACCATACAAGGAATAATCGACTTGACTGCCGCAATGATAATGGGACTCATAATCTTCCGAAGAATTCCAGCGTTAACACCTGAACCTAAGAAGAAATAGGAAGCGACGAGCCGCAGTTTTGTTCAGGAATCCAAAAGGCTTTAGTGAACAGCAAACAGAAAGTAATAGGGTGCTTATGTGAAGCTGACCATAGCAATAACTGGAGCCAGCGGCGTTATCTACGGCAAACGCCTGCTGGAAGTGCTACATAACAAAAACATCGAAACTCATCTGGTCATCAGCCAAGCCGCAAAAAAAATCATCAAACATGAACTTGGAACATCCGAAAAAGCGCTAGAAAAATTGGCTAACCACGTTCACGAAATCGATGACTGGAGCGCCCCAATCGTCAGCGGCTCATTCAAAACGGATGGCATGGTGATTGTTCCCTGCAGCATGAAAACCTTGGCAGGCATTGCCCACGGATTCGCCGAAAACGTGATCCTGAGAGCAGCCGATGTGATGCTTAAAGAAAAAAGAAAGCTGATTCTTGTGCCCAGAGAAACCCCACTAAACAGCATTCACCTAAGAAACATGCTGGACCTCGCAAACCAAGGCGCCCACATCGTCCCGGCGATGCCCGCATACTACCATAAACCAAAAACAATCAACGAGTTGGCTGATTTTGTGGTCGGAAGAATCTTAGACCTTCTAGAAATTGAGCATAATCTGTACCATAGGTGGCAGGAAGTCCAAAAGATAGGCTAAACCTGCAACTTTATTGACTTCTTGAGGACTTCGACGTCGATTTTTCCGGCTTTGAAAGTTTTGCCTGTTTTAGAGTTGTTGATGACGAAGACCGCCGGGGCAAACAGTCCGGGGTCAATCTTGTAGAAATCGTAGCCTGCTTCTTTGAAGATTTCCATGAAGGGCTTTCCATAGCCTTTAGACGCTGAAGCCGGCGCCTTCTCTAACAGCTTTACCAAATCTTCGTCACTGTCAGAACTTACAGTATAGTATGCTGTGCCAGCGTAAATTATCGCGTCGTTGGTTCTTCCCATCGCCTGAGCCACTTTAGGATGCACAGGAGCTACAGGCGCATATCCGCAAGCATGAGCAACAAGTTTCGGGTCTAAACCCAGCTCCGTCAACTTATGCAAGCCCGTCTCCACAATCCGCCCCGCAATCTGAACTGAGCCGGCAACACAGGAGGTGGGCACCAGAACCAGAAACAGATTCTCGGCTTCAACTCCGCAGCCTTCACAGATTTTCATTATAGCCTCTTTTGGAGGCTCCGCGGAAGTTTCAAGAACCAGCACAGCCACAGCTGAAGAGTCCTCGTAACATATCTTTTCGTAGAGTTCTTTGGGCTTCAAAGACAGGGCACGGGCTGGACCTGAACCCATTGCAGTGTATTTGTCGGCTTTGATTTGCCAGCCAGCAAACTGGGAACCCAAAGTCGAAATTGCGGGGTAATCGGTGTGAACGAAGATTGAGGGAAGCTCAAGGTCGCCATACTGTTTGTAGGTGATTTCGGCTTTGCCTAAGCCTCCGAGGCAGATTTCTGTTATGACTTGCCCCGCAGCGAAGCCTCCTCGTGTGTCGATTCCTGCGTCAATCACAGTTGCGCCTGCAGTAGTCTTTCTGACGAGGACTCCGAACAGGTCAGCTTGGTCACAGAGCTTCTTAACAAGAGTGTATGCTTTCCGGTTAACGCTAAGTGTTGGTTTCAGCATTCATTTTTCCTCCGCCTTGGTCACTAGTGCGACCAGCCGAAGTGGGGCATTCAACTTTTGGGGTTGTGCTCACTTTTGAAAGGTTACTTCTTGTAGTAACCTATTAACGTTACTGGTGCTCCGCCTTTACACCAAAATATCATAACAGTGCCGCCAAAAAACGGGCGCCACATTGGCTTTAGACGTAAAAACGTTCAGATTGCCCTTCCTTCGGTTTCTTTGCCACCTTTTTGTGAGCCTTTAATCCCTTCTTGGTGCCTAAGCTGGTCATCTTCAGGTCATATTCCACAAAGGAGCGACTAAACTCGGACAGCGTTTTGGTCATCTCCTCCAAGTCCTGCTGCGAAAAAATGGTCATAATGTCAGGGTTGCCCACCCACTGTGTCCAGCCAATCAAGCTTCTCTGTAACACGCCCAGCACAAAACGCAGTGACCTTACCAGCTCCAAACGGTCTTTGCCTTTAGTATCCTCAAGATGCTTCAGCTGCTCGATGATGCTCTCAGAAACTCGTATCCAGCCCTCACTCAAAACCTGTCCCATCCTATTAACAATTCAATAGAAGCTTTTATGATATAAGATTTGAGAACAAACTGTTACTAAACTAATCTTTTCTGCTTCTCAGTCGAGAGCAGGTTCGAAAGCCGTACACCGATTAAACGGATTTTTCTGTCAGCACGTAAATAATCCTGCAATAGGTGTCTGGCGCTCCTCTGTATGTCTTTCATCCTGTCTGTGAAGAAGTGCAGGGTCTTGCCGTGCGTGTGGGTTTCAAAGTTTTCGTATCTTACCTTCACGGTGGTTGTCTTGAAGGTGAAGTTGGAAGCCGTAAGTTCCTGATGCAGGTCTTCTGAGATGGCATCCAAAGTATCAAAAATAAGGGCAGAATCGGATGTGTCCTCCTCGAAAGTTACTTCCCGGCTCATAGACTTCCGCTCCCACCGCTCCTGAACATCGCTGTTGTCGATCCCCTGCGCCGAAAGATACAGCTGAGTGCCCCCAACACCAAACTTTTCCGCCAAAACAGACGCATCATAGTTTGCCAAATCGCCTATGGTTTGGATTCCCATCATGTTGAGTCTGTTCTCAGTTTTTTTGCCAACCCACAGCAGACTACGCACATTAAGAGGCGACAGAAACGCTTTTGCATCCTCGGCTCTGACAACAGTTAAGCCGTCCGGTTTCTTGAAGTCGCTGCCTATCTTAGCCACAAGCTTGTTCGATCCAACACCTACGGAGCAGGTGAGTCTCTCCTTCGCGTAAATATCTTCTTTGATTTTCTGCGCCAACTTCTCTGCTTCCCCAAAATCTTTGATCCGCGAAGTCACATCCAAGAAGGCTTCATCTAAGCCCCAGCCCTCAAACTTGTCCGCGTAGCCTCGCAGAATCGTCATGATTCGGGCAGAAACTTTCTGATAAAGCCTGTAGTTCACGGGGAGGTAAACAGCGTTGGGGCATAGCCGCCAAGCTCTTGCTATTGGAATGCCTGATTTGACGCCGTACTTTCGTGCCTCATAGTTGCTGGTGCTGACTACGCCTCTTCCGTTTCCTTCTTTTGGGTCGGCTCCCACAACAACGGGTTTGCCCCTGATTTCGGGATGTTCTCGCTCTTCCACAGCGGCAAAAAACTGGTCCATGTCAACATGAAATATTATCCTGTCCCGCTTTTTTGCCACATTCAAGAACCCCCATTCTAGAAGATTGCCTGCAGAACATAATCGATGGCTTTGAGCTTCGCTAAAGCCTCCTTTGAATCCTCCACACTTAATTCATGCTTTTCTTTGAGTTCAACCAGACTCGAAACAGTGCCACACAAGGAATCGAAAGCATCCTTAACCTGAAGGTCATTATTCATGTTCTCCTCAAAACCAGACTTAATCTGGTTAACAAGCTTCTTCGCCTGTGCACTAGATTCTTGTTCAGCGCCGTCATCAGCGCCAAGCTTTTTCACCATCTTCCGAAAACTTTTGAGTAAATCGCAGATTTTGGTGTAGTCTTTGAAGGTGAAATTCAGTTTCTGTCTGTAATGGCCATAGACAAAGAAGAAGCGGATATGGTTCCAGATGCACTCAGTTTCCAGCAGATCATTCGGGTATTTGATGTTGCCTTTACGTTTAGACATCTTTTTGCCTTCAAAAACTAGGTGCGCCGCGTGGAGCCAGTAGTTAACAACGGGCTTGCCAGTAATCGCTTCAACTACGGCTATAATGTAATCGTGGTGCCGTTTTGTGCTGTCGATTCCGCTGCACCAAATGTCAGCCTCAAGCCCGAAAGTTTTCAGCAGCATAGCCTGATCCTGAATGTTCCATGATGGTCTGCCTTTGCCTATTTTTGTGTCCCAGTAAACTTTGTCACCCTTTTTGTAGCCATGCCATAAAATGAAGTCGCCTCTGTTCCACCGCTCACTGGGGTATGTGTCCCTGTGGAAGCGCCTCTTTTTCTTAGGCCATTTACTCATATCCAAACCGTACAGTTTGCCGAATCCCTCAAACTTCAGCGGATCGAAATAGACGTTTCTTCGACCACGATAAGTATACCAGTACGCGTAACCTTTCTGCAGAAGAAGGTCTATCAGATGGACGGCTTCGTCAACAACAAGCGAGGAACGCTGCAGGTGGTCAGGAATCTTGACTTTCAGTTTCTTCAGTTCACTAATGAAAGTATTGATGTTGCCGTCGGTTAGTTCCTGCAGGGCTATTTTTCGGTTCTCGGCTTCGGCTAAAGCTTTGTCTTCTACGTCAGTGACGTTAAGTAACCGTTCTACATCGTAGCCAAGGTACTCCAGATAACGTTGGAGAATGTCCTCAAAAACGAATGTGCGGTAGTTTCCTATGTGCGGCATCTGGTAAATAGATGGACCGCATGTGACCAGCTTCACTTTTCCTTTTTCTAAGGGTTCGAAGACTTCGAGTTTTCTGGTTAGTGTGTTGTAGAGTTTGAGCAAAAAGGTCACCTAGTTTCCGTTAATTACATGGGCTCGATTGTGTGTTATATTTTGTTTGGTTTGCACTGTTTTGACGTTAATTCTTGCAGTTACACAAAACACATAAATTGCACTCCACAACAATACCTTTCACAAAATTGTGAGGTATATAGCCTTGTCAAGCCGAAAAGATGTTATAATATTTTTGGATACAGACAAATACGCTAGCCCCTTCGACATGTTGGTTGCCATCGACCTTTATCCAGAGGCGCAGATAATCAATTACAGCAACGTTGAAGTCGGCGACGCGAAACGTCTAATCCAAGATGCCATGTTTCCGCGAGGACCTGAAGGAGCAAAGCACACAAAAGTGTTCATAGGCGGTCAGGACGTCGACAAAGCCCTTGAAATTTTAGAGGTCATAAAGAAGTCCATGTTTCCGCCCTTCGAGATGTCTGTGATAGTTGACCCCAGAGGATCGAACACAACAGCGTCAGCTGCGGTAGCGAAAACCATGAAACTCTTTGAGGAAAAGTTTGGAGACTTCAAAGGAAAGACTGCGGCGATTCTGGCAGGCACTGGACCAGTGGGCGTGGTTGCAGCTCGATTGTATGCAAGCGAGGGAGGAAACGTTGTTCTCACTTCTCGGAAGCTGGACCGTGCACAGGCTGCTGCGGACAAAATCAATGAGGAACTGGGGACAAAACAGGTGTGTGGCGCCAAAGCGGGTACTCCTGAGGAGATAGGTGAAGCCATCAAAGATGCTGACGTGATTTTGGCGTGTGGCGCTGCAGGCATCGAACTTTTGCCTTTGAATGTTCTTGAGAAGTATGGAAAGAAAGTTAAGGTGCTTGGAGACATCAACGCTGTTCCGCCTTTGGGTATTGAAGGCTTGAAAGCCACCCACAAAGGCAAGGAGTTCACTCCAGGCAAATTTGGGATAGGCGCCCTTGCGATAGGACCCCTTAAAATCCAAGTTGAAGGCGAAATGTTCAAGCAGGCAGTGGAGTCCCCAAGCGGCATAGTGTCCTACAAGGTCGCTTATGAACTCGCCAAGAAGCTAGCATAAAAACATAAACTCTCCGCGGGAACCCGTTTTTGTGGTTTCCGCAAAAGCGTTTCTTTCTATTTTTTGTAATCAAGATTCAGAGTCAGTATTTTCGGTTCATAGCCTTTTTGTATATAACGAGGACAAGGTGACAGAAGATGAATGATGAAGCTTTCAAACAAAATCTTGTTGATGTGGCTCGCGGTTATGTGGGTAGTCTTTTCTGTCTGGGTGGTTGCGGTAACAAATTTTCCTCTAAACATCGGTTTTGTCGGACTGCAATCGCTAACAGGCATAGTTCTGATGTGGACTATGCAGCAATACAGAAACATCTAACACAGATTGAAGAGTGCCGTCAGAGTAACTCTGAGATGTCATCCTAAACGTCAAGCTAATGCCTTTTCGTCATCCGGCACAATAACTAGTGCTTAATCGGA
>CAZYJH010000017.1:0-16356 GCA_964647775.1 uncultured Candidatus Bathyarchaeia archaeon | reverse complement strand
GATGGTTTCTGCGGTTTTCTCGAAAAAATACTGTTTTAAACAATGTACCTCTATTTTACAAAAAATTTTTACCTATTTACTATTAAGCATGAGAGACTGTGACCACACCACAACCCTTTTTTTAATAATTTTAATAATTTAATTTGTAGTGTCACTCATGGTTCACCTTTCTCATGTTAGAACTGAAAGTGGTGGTCGATACGGCAAAAAAGAAATTAGTGAAAAGGTCTTTTTCTATTCCAAAAAACATTACGGCAAACCCCTTTGCATGTATCACCAAAAGACAGCTACTTCATACAAAGAAAAAAAGAGTGAACCTGAACAAAAACTAGATGTAATGTCAGGCGTCAACAAAATCGTGCGAGGCGTATCACAAGTAATCAAAGAAAGAAACATCAAAAAAGAGACAGACTTTAACAAATGGACTGCAGACTGGCGACAAGTAAAGCAACTAAAATTTTCAATGGAAAACAAACACTTCTTCTTAAGCGGAATGGACCTTGACGACTTCACTAAACAGCTAATTCGTATGGCAAAAAATTCTATCCTAATTGCGAACCCGTTCATTGAAAGCTGCTACTTGACAGATGCACTCATAAATAGCGCCCAATCATCAACAAAAATAGAAATTGTCACCCGATACCCAAAAGCAAAGGAAACAAAAAAAGCAGAATGCCACCTAAAACTAAAACAAGCAAATATTCACCTACGATACGATAACCAAATTCACTCAAAAATTATTGTAGTTGACAATAGCATAGCAGTCGTATCATCTATGAACTTCTACAGCGGCTCTTCGGGAGGGGCCTCAAAAGAAGCCGGAATGGTCTCCATGGACAAACAAGTCGTTGAATCAGCAGCAAAATACATAAAAAAACTCATCGATGCACCTTAGAACAACGTAACCACAGAACAAGCAAAACTCCTCTAAAAATCAAGAAATGTACCTCCTATCCTCAACTGGCTGCGAAGGAAACTCCTTAGCAGGCTTAGGATGCGCGCGCAATTGCTCAGCGGGCACGCCAACAGTTTTTCCCAACTCCACAATTCCTACATTCAAACAAAAGTTCAGCCCCGCTGCATATACTATTGGCAGAAGCAGGATTACTGCAACTAGCACTGTTTTTTTGGTCCAAAATGTGGTGTAATCAGAATTCTAACTTTTTCCATCATCTTCGCCCTCCATCTGTCGAATCTTGGCTTTGTCTCGCGCGCCCTTTTCTTTGCCATTAGTTATGGCGGCTGCATCTCTAATTCTGTTGATGTACTCTCGAGCTTCAAGTGTGCTTGGAGAGTCAGACATTTCAAAACTCTTTACAAGCTTCTTTATCATTGCATCGACATTTTCGGCGTCTACGGGCTTCCTGATGTAACCGTTAACCCCCAAGTTTAGGGACTCTATCGCGCTTTGTAAGGTTGCATGCCCAGTAATTACTATAGTTATCATTGAAGGGTATTTTTTCCTCAACTTCCGAAGGACTTCTGTGCCGATCACATCTGGGAGTTTCATATCTACTAAGGCAACGTTAAAGAACAATTTTTCTGCTTTAGTAAGGGCTTCCTTTCCGGTTTTGGCGGTTTCTGTCACGTATCCTTTTTCCTGAAGAAGGTCGCCCAGAGTTTCAAGCATGTCCGCGTCATCGTCGATTATCAGAATTCTAACTTTTTCCATCATCTTCGCCCTCCATCTGCCGAATCTCGGCTTTTGTCTTTCCGACCAGTATCCTTTCCAACAACGTTATAACTTTTCCAACCTCAAAAGGCTTGTAGACACATGCGTAAGCACTCTCACTTATGGCTTGATCTATCAAGTCTTCTAGTCCTTCACGATAATTAGTCGTCATGACAATCTTGACATTGGACCTGATCTTTCTCAGAGCCTGAAAGATCTCTAGACCGTTCATAATAGGCATCTTAACTTCAATGAAGACCACATCAACTCTTGTCTTTTGGACAATGTTCTTTGCTTCTTCACCGCTCCTAGCTTTTGCTATGCGGTATCCCCTTTCCTTGAGAGCATTAATAAATTTTTGGCTTGTGGACAGATCAACATCGACAAATAGAATTAGAGCCCCTCTTTTTGTGTTTTCCATGAATTCAATAAGTTTTTTTGTGTCAATCGGCTTGTACATGATGCCGTATGCTCCTTCTTCTAACGCTTCGGCTACAAGATTTTCAACAGACTGGGCAGTCATCAGCATCACTACTGCGTTTGGTCGGATTTTCTTGATTTCTTTAAACGTCTCCACACCATCGACTCCGGGCATTTTGATGTCCAACAGAACTGTGTCAAACGCATGAGTCTTTACCTTCTCGATCGCTTCTAATCCGTTGTTGGCAATTTCAACGCGATAGCCACTGTCTATCAAAATGTCAAATAAAGTCTCTGTCATATCTTTGTCGTCATCTACCAACAAGACGCTAGCTTTTTGATTCATTCGATCATTCCCCCGATCAGCGCATCGGCCTGCAAAAGTCAAGCCTTCACAGGCTCTGCTTTAGAGCGTTGGCAATTTGACTATACATAATGTTCCCTCACCAGCCTTGCTTTTCACCATGATGTCACCATGGTGGCCTTCAACTATTTGCTTGCAGATTGCTAGACCCAAGCCTAGACCCTTTGGTTTCGTTGTGAACAAGGGTGTGAATATCTTATGCATGTTTTCTTCTGGGATGCCGACCCCCGAGTCTTTGAACCGTATTTCCACTGAATCACCAGATCTTGATATTCCAACAGTCAGCATTCCGCCTTTGGGCATAGCCGCGACCGCATTTTGAATTATGTTCAGGAACACTCTTTGAATTTGCTCAAGATCTAGCAGCATTTTGGGGATTTTTTCGAGTTTTGTGATTACCTTTATATTCTCAGGGATGGATATGCTGGCGAATGCATGTTCCAAAATTCCGTTCAAATCGGTCAGTTCAAGAGTGCCCACTTTGTTCCTTGCAAGATCAAGAAGGTCACTAATGATATGGTCTGCGGAATTGATGTTATTTTCCATAATTTTCAGATGTTTTACTATTTTCTTGTCAGCGTGTTCTTTGAGTCTAATGTTCAGGAAGTAGATAGAGTTTTTGATCACACCTAGCGGATTTCTAATCTCGTGTGCAACAGATGAAGCCAATTGGCCCAAGATAGTAAACTTTTCGGAAAAGCGCACTTTCTCTTCCAACTGTTTTTTTTCGGTGATGTCGCGTTCAGTGGTCGCTAAGGCGACGACATTACCTTTATCCTCAACTAGTTTAGTTATTGTCAGCGATACATCTAAAATGCGCCCATCCTTAGCCAAACGCTTTGTCTCAAAAACTCCCACGGTCTCATGCATCTTGATCTTTCCAATAACATCTAGGGTCTCCTGCTTCTTGTCCTCGGGAACGATTTTGAGGATGTCCATCCCAAGCGCCTCCTCTTTGCTGTAACCGTATGTATCTTCGGCGCCCTTGTTCCAAGCAGTGATCTTCCCATCCAGGTCCACAACTGTAATTGCGTCGTTAGAATCAGTAACGATGGTGGCCAAGCGTCGTAATTTCGCTTCTGCTTTCTTGCGGTCTGTGATGTCTCTAGTTATTGTCACTAACCAGTCTGATTTTCCTGAGGGACTCCTTACAACGCTTGCGGACATTTCCCCTAGGAATTCACGTCCATCCTTTGGGACAAAACTGTATTCTACGGTTTTCACGGATCCTTGCTTAATCGTCTTCTTCAGATTCTGAATTGCTTTATTTCGGTCTTTTTCTGCGATGAGCCCCAAAGCATTTTTGCCCACCAAGTCTTCTTTCGACTGGCCACAATACAGGTCTACTGCTGTCTGGTTGCATTCGATCACGTTTCCATCAAGGTCGATGACTGTAATAGCTTCTGGAGACGACTCTAGAATTGCATTGAGTTTTGCTTCTTTCTTAAACGACTCGATTTGTGCTGACCTTCTATCAACTGCTTTACGTATAGCATGCGCTAATTTACAGTGCACAGTTTTCGTATCGCCTGTCTTATTGAGGTATTGGTCCGCGCCATGGTTCAATGCTTTTATGGCTACTTCTTCTCTGCCTTTTCCAGTGAAAATTATGAATGGAATTTCGTTGTCTTTTTGTCTAAGCTGCTTCAGAAATTCCAAACCATCTTTGCCTGGCATTTTGTAATCAGATACAACAGCGTCATACTCCTTCCCCTCCATCTTGTTCAATGCTTCATCAACGGACAAGGCAGTGTCCACTTCAAAAGGACCTTCCATCTTCAAATATTCTTTAGCTGTCTTCAAAAAGCATGCTTCATCATCAACATGCAAAACCTGTATGAGCTCTTTCTCATTCAAGCATGTAACTACTTGTATTGGGGCTTCAAGATCTGATTTGACCATGCAGATTACCCGCCCCGGAAGTATACGCCGGCTGAACACCTACAGAAACCTGCACAACAAAACAAAATCTCATGAAGATCTTTCTTATCTTTAGTTATCAGGGTACAATCAAAGTCGTTCAGACTTCCTCTCCCAAGCGGATCTCTCATAGCTTCCTTTACGATTTCCTCCAGTCTTGGAACATCCTTCTCACAAACTTCGTTGAAAACCCTCCGATAACTCACTATCCCTCCGAAAAAACCCAGTGAACGTTCTGTTAAGCTGAATAATCTTCCGTTTGTCATCATTCCAACGACTGCACGCGGCGCGCATAAAAAGGGAGGTTAACAGCAATTATTAATGGTTATGAAATCAATATACCAATTGATGGTCGTAATTCCTAATTCATATTCAGAACAAGAAACATGTGGACACACGCCCGCCTAGATTAAGGCGACACGTACGAATGCTTGTGTGCATAGAAAGTACTCAAAATCAGCATTATGAGTTCATAAGTAATATTATTGACTTGACTGTAAACCATCTGTCATAGGTGAACATGTCAAGATGCGGGAATTATTAGTAGCTAATGTATGGACATTTATTGCCGATTACTATGCATGGTTCTTTGCATCAGCCAAGGAACATGAGCGCGTGCATGAACTTCTGGAGGGGAATTAAGCATGCAGGAAAAAACAAGCCTTTTGATAGTTGATGACGACGAAGATATGCTCGAAACAATGAAAGACTGTTTTCAGGAAAAAGGATATAGAATAGAGATTGCCAAAACCGGAAAGGACGCTATCACAAATGCAAGAAAGCACTTCTTTGATGTCGCCTTGATAGACATAAAGCTGCCAGATATATCCGGCCTGGATGTGTTGCGAACCTTTAGAGAAAACCACCCTAAAATAATGAACATAGTAATCACTGCAAATGCAACTATACAAAACGCGGCAGACGCTGTAAACCTTGGCGCCCACGCCTACATCATGAAGCCCATAGACATGGAAAAACTCCACAACATAATTAACGAGAACCTTAGGACGCAACAAATAGACGTTTCGCGTTGTGAGGTACCAGCATCCCTAAGAAAACCTGAAGTTAGAAGCATCCTGCAAATGATAAAAGAGGGAGGAGTAACCGAGTTTAAGCCGTTACTTAGCTATGAAAAAGGTATCTTCTATCCGGAAATCGAAAGAATAAATCCAAACCCCTCAATGCAGTACAGTATCTTGGTAGAATTTGAAAAATACGGAATAGTGAAACGAACGCTCTGTGACTCTATCTTAACATGCCCCTCATGTGGCTCCCATAAATTATTTGGAAATTTCAGATGCACATCCTGTCAATCAACGAACATTACAAGAACGAGTGCGGTGAATTTCAAGTGTGATGCCTGCAGCAATGTAATGCCTATGCCTAGGCAAGTGTACATTTGTGGAGATTGCGACAAAATTTTGAATGAAAATCAAGTTAACATAAAGAAAAAGGTTACGTTTAAAGTTGTGAGCGGGCGCGTGTGCAAGGCACTCATAGAAAAATGGATTATCGATTTTGATGACATTTTGGAATCCGCACGTGAATTCTACAGGCGCACACAACAGATTTCTCCCAAAGTAAAGTACCAAAACCCAGACAGTTGGTAAGAAGCAACTGATTGACGAGCTGTTGCCTCAGTCTCGCTAAGAGCAGAAGGAAGAATTACGTCATAGCTTCGTTTTTGACAAGCGATCATGTAAACATAATCTTCGCCTAAGATGAAGAGTTCACGCAGACCAGCAGCCAACATCTTCAAAATTGGAGCATGCCGCAACCCAATACTAGTAATATTAAAACGTTTTTTTAACCCTATTTTTTAACCTCTACCTCTAGCTTGCTCACATACGATTTCCCTGAGGCGGAATCCTCAAACGTTTCCGAAGCTCACAGCCAACCGCACAACCCACCCTGAAATCTCGACACTCACCAAAACAAAAGCGCCAGAACATGTCATACATCTTGAATCGCAACAAAACCTTACAGTCACTCATAATCTAACCTGCCAAAACCGACAAAAAATAGAAAAAAAGGGGAATTTGGATACCAAATAGAGAAGTATGGTAGCCCGGGGGAGATTCGAACTCCCGTCGAAGGCTCCAAAGGCCTCCATGATTGCCGCTACACCACCGGGCTGAAATGTTCTTTATCCATTGTTCTCTGGTATAATTTGCTCTCTAATATATACCTTAACGCTCAACACACACTTGTCTGGAAGGGCAACAGACCAAAAACAGCATGCTTGTTCTCTGTCTCATAGCAGGGATAAACCCTACCTTGCATTGACTTGACAAAAGTTAAGAAAATATTGATTCAATGCCTATTGAAAACAGAGTTGGTTTATTCTGTTTCTTCGGTTGGTTCTGCGGCTCCAACAACTTCTGCTTCTGCAAATTTTCTGCCGATGCTAATTATTTTGATTCGCAGTTTGTCTCCGGGTTTAGTGTTCGGAACAAAGACCACGAGTCCCTCGATCCGGGTTATTCCTTCTCCTCGGCGGCTCGTCTCCTCAATTTCCACATCGTACTCTTGTCCGACCTCAACAGGCTTTGGAGGAAAGTCCCGATCAAATCCTCTTTGTTCGTACGGCATCCTGATTCACCACAACTGAATACAGAAAAACAGTCTACAGGACAGTTAGTGTCCCATATTTTCCTGAATTAAGCTGAAGCTCTCCTCTGAAGGATTTGATGTATCCATTCTCGATTTTCACGCGGTCATCGACATTGACTTGCTCAGTTTGCTCATTCCACAACGTCAAAGTTATGGTGCCTGTTTCATCCTCTACCGTAGCATCAGCAACCCTGTAGCTTTCGTTGGTGTATCGTGAACTAACTTCGCGGATTTCTGATTTCTGAATAACCTTCGCCTCAACGTCGACTCTTCGCATTCCATCTCTCAATTCATTAATTTTCAAACCTTATTTCCTCCCGTTTTGTCCAACGCCGCCAAAATGAACCAGCCCGTCATATCACGACTTTACGCTTGCTTCTTCTTGTTGGCGAAATGAAGGAAGGATTAACGTCGAATATAAGCTTTGCCACCTACCATCCAAGAACGTCTTTAAGGCTTGGAAACGCACATCCAACATGCTAAAGACGAATCATTTCCCCAGTTTCAGGTCGGGCAACTGAAAGATTGAATTAATTACAGTTTAGAAGCCTAAGAACAGCTGCACTAAGGGACTTATGACAAAATTTATGCCAAAAGCGATCACGGTGATGGTTAAAGCCTTTTTCCAAGTACTCTGCAACATGAGGCGCACTACAACTGCGGCAAGAGCGGTTGTCCATATGCTTCCTATCCGCGGAAGGTAAAGAGACAGTTGATATGCTGGAAGAGGACCCCACATCTCGTTGAGTAAAGTTTGTGTGACGGCAGGGTCTAAGTACCAATGTAACGGTGGAAGAGTTGCAATCAAAGCCGTGCTTACGAGAGTGTAAACAACTGTAGCTATGAAACTATACCCGATTATGACTAGGAGAACGGTCCAGCGTCCAAGATTTTCTTGGAAAAGTTTTGCAACAACAACCAGAATAGCCGCCCAAAGAATCCAATCCATGAAAAAAGGCATTATAAGATTAAGCGATGCAAGCTGAATCACTCCACCAAATCCTACTGATTCAATGAAGGGAACAAAATTTCTGAAAAACAAGCCATCAACTTTCAGTGTCACGTTCGCCGAGGACGACCACTCCAGTTTGAACTCTACTCCGGTTATACTTTGCCAATCCGGAGAATTGTTACTAGTCCAACCCTGATTGGAACCAACAGGTAGGGTTGCGTTTGCCCATTCTCCGCTTGAATTCAAGAGAGCGGTTATGTCTGATTCAAAGTAGCTGTCTTCGCCTTCAGAGAACAACTTCAGGACGCCTGAGCTGGGAGACAACTCGCCTTCACAGGTCCATTTAATCCAGAAGAACAGCTCCTTTTGCCCCGCCTCCGAACAGTCGATGGACCCTATATCAGTAAGCTTCAGCCAGACGCTTGTTCCACTAGAAACTGAAGAGCTGACGCTGTGGTTGCCATCCACGTTTCCCATCTTATAATCTGCATCATCCAGTAAGAGTGACCCGTTAGAGGTCCAGTTGTGCTGATTTGTCAGTAGCTCAGTCCAGTCATCTGTTTTGGGTGTTCTGGTTTCGAGTATAATCTTCGAAGCGACAACATACTGTGAGAGTATCATAGAGGATACGACGAGCACTAGGACCAGAGCTACTCCTTTGAAGTCTGGTTTTTCAACGATTTTTTTGAAAGCGTTAACCGGAGAATACAGAACCTCAAATACTTCCCGAACAAACATCCTTGACTAGTTCTCCACAACATTAAATGCCTATTTGCCTGCGTTTCTATTAGCTAAAGACTCCTATTAACCGCCTAATAACTGTTAACGTGGAACTCTTGACTATTTAGGAAAAGGTTCATTAACAGCAAACACAAGGTTAATGACAAGGGAAGTCTGGTCAGTTAATGGCGTTATCAAATGCAACACGCTTTTGCATTACTGGTAGGTTCGCAGAACTTTTTTGTTGTGATAAATTTTGAGTAAACGTTTGAAAGCTCAGATTAAACGAATTCGATTATACATCCAAATCACTGAGATGGGACCAATAGCAAGAAGATACTTCGTGAAAAACGGTTTTGACGGTTCCATGACAATGCTGGGAATAATTGTGGGCGCATGGGTTGTGCATGTTACGCAACCAGAAATAATTGTAACCGCTGGTTTAGGCGCCTGTCTGGCAATGGGAATTTCGGGGGTATCCGGGGCATACATGACTGAGAGGGCGGAAAGAAAAAGAAACCTCAAAGACCTTGAATGCGCAATGATAACGAATCTGGATGATTCTATGATAACCGACGCCACCAAATTTGTTTCGTTCTACGCAGCCCTAGTTGACGGGGGGTCACCAATTTTAACTGCACTTGTTTCTTTGTCACCCTTCTTTCTTTTGCTACACGGCTTAATAGAAGTTCAAAGCGCCTACATCGGGTCGCTTGTAGTAACATTGGTAACTTTGTTCATGCTTGGCGTGTATCTGGGAAGAATCGCCAAAGAAAACGCGCTCCTTTACGGAATCCAAACACTTGTAGCCGGAGTAGCAACAATAGCAATCGCAATGCTGCTAGGAGCAGTATAACAGCTGAGCGAAACTCCGTTAAGTCTCCATTGTTTGCCAGAAAATTTCAGATGCCTTACCTGTATTACATTCTTGCAGATTGGTCTTGAGGCGTTGTTACTTCCTCAACAATCATTTTTCCCGCCGCAACCTCGTCAATGGAGTGTATTGTAGCACCAAATTCCTGTAGCTTATTTTTGATGTCCTCGAAGCTTATCGAGGTTCCAACAACAATAATTTTTGCGTTTTCGACTTGCTGGTCTATCTCGTTAATAATTACGTTTACTCCCTCGACTCCGTCTAGGTGGCTGAGAGCTTCTGCGACTTCAACAACGGT
This sequence comes from uncultured Candidatus Bathyarchaeia archaeon, assembly GCA_964647775.1. Classification (GTDB taxonomy): domain Archaea; phylum Thermoproteota; class Bathyarchaeia; order Bathyarchaeales; family Bathyarchaeaceae; genus Bathyarchaeum. The sequence continues at coordinate 6,523 of CAZYJH010000017.1, read as the reverse complement.
GGGTCTGTGAGGTTTTAAGACATCTAGAACAAGTCTGCGTATCATTTTAGAACGACGACCATATAGGCTTGGACGTCTCTATTTAACCTTTCCTCTGGGCAGGTGAAACAGCGAACATCATGCCCTTTTTATCCAAGAGGAGACTTCTTCGATTGTCGGATATTCGTCCTTAGAAATTTTGCCCTGTTCAACATGGATTTTGGCGATTTCGCCCACTTTTCTGCTAAGCTGAATCAAATCCTGATCCGCCAGCGCCTTTCTTGATTTCACTCCCGCCTCTATAAGGATTTCAGCGTCATTCGAGTCTACACCCGGAACCATCATAAGCTGACCCATGGACTGCAGGTTCTCCGCCATCTCCTGTGACACCCGCGTCTTTTCTCCGATGATAACTGGGTCTGTTGTAAGGAATTCGCCAACAGAGTTTATGCCAAGACCACGCAATTCTTTACCCAAACTTGGACCAATGCCCTTTATGTCCTCAGGGTTGGCGACGCTCTTCAGCTGAGCCTGGGTTGGCACCATGTTCCCCTCGATTCTTTCGAGCCGAAGCTTAATATCATCCAGCTCCGCCTGCTGCTTCTTCAAAGCTGTGGCGCCTTCTTCGTTTAACCGCTTGACTCCAACCATGACAGATTCCTGTTTTTTCAAATCAGCAGACAGCTTTTCTCCAGTTTCATCAGTCTTTTTCTCTATCGTAGAAATCATGTCCAAGCGAGCCTTTTTGATCGTTTTTCCTTGCGATTCAAGAAGGGCAAGCGTTTCTTTGTTATTTGCTTCCAAGTCCGAGTTGACTTTACTGAAGATCTTCTGGTTCACCTTTGTGCCATATTCAATCTGGCTAGCCACCTCAGTTATTGAGGCTTCCTGGGCTTTCCTGAGGGCAGCCAAGTTTCCGCCTACCTTCAGGAACATCTTAACCATTTCAGGGTTAGGCGGCTGTTTACGGTACACAATTATGCAGGTGATGCCTAGAAAGATGAAGGTTGTAGTTACGCACATCCACAGGTAGGATGCTGCGCTGAGGTTACGGAATATGCTGCCTAAGACGTAAGGGTTTACGATTGTATCTGCTCCTTGGTTCATTAACATGACGGCTACGCCAAAAGAACTTAAGACAGCTAAGAAAGTTGCGAAGGCAGATGCCCAGACGATTATTCCTCTTTTTACAGCCATTCATGTCCGCCTCGTTTTTACCTTACCGTAACCGAGAAGATTGTTCCTGACTGTTGTTTCAGGAGTTTTGCTTTGAAAGTGTTATGAAGGCAAAATGAGTATTGAAAATCCTGATGGTTATTTAGGCTCATTTTTGGTTCCGGGTGTGTCGTAGACAACACATGTTTATTATGTATTAATATTTAATAAACATTATCGTGTGGCAGCCGAACAAAAACACAGGACAAACAGCCCCCCAGAACAAGCCATCAACTAGAATAGACCATGCTTCAGAGTCCGCCCTTAAGCCTTCTGTAAGTATTATAATTCACATATTCCAAGTTCTCGTTTTCAATCTGGTGGCGAACCGTAAACTTCTGCCGCTGCTTCTTCTCCGCTATCTGGCTGGTTGTCATGAAGGAGTATGCGTCGCTTCCAGCTCCAGAGCCATAACTGACAAACACTATACGCTCATCGGGTTTAGCAACGTCCAGAACAGCCGCCAAACCGATAGGTGAGGAGCCTGAGTATGTGTTGCCGATTTTGCTCACTTTTAGGCTGGGCAAATATTGGTCTTCTGTGAATCCTAGTTGTTTTGCAACTTTGACTGGAAAACTGAGGTTTGGCTGATGGGGAACAAAGTAGTTGACGTCGTCTAGTTGGAGGTTCAGTTGTTTCATGAGTGTGGTGCAGGCTTTTATGACGTGTTTGAAGTAGGCGGGTTCGCCTGTGAATCGTCCTCCATGTCTGGGGTAAGGTTCCAAGTCTCTTCTCCAGAAGTCTGGCGTGTCTGAGGTGCAGGAGTACCATCCCTCAATTTCAGCTATAACGTCTTGCATGCCGAAGATGAAAGCGGAGCCGCCGAAGCCCACGAAGTGGTCCAGCTCTCCTCCAAGCTCGTTTCTGGGTGCAGCTTGAGAGTTGTCTGCTCCTATAGCCATGGCGTAGGCTGTGTTAGCTTTCGGGTAATAGATTAGAGACGCTGCGTCCTTGAACATGCTTGTGGCTGCTTTGCAGGCGAACTCTGTGTCGATTGCGTCCACGCTTTGTAGGCCATCGGTATCTTCTTTGCCCAGCTTCAGAACCTGCGCTACTTTGGAGGCGATGGGGTTAACGGCGTAGGGGTTTGATTCTGAGCCGACGTAAACCTTGCCGATTAAGGATTTGTCCACTCCAGAGTGAATCAGAGCCATTTTTCCAGCCTCTACTGCTGCGGTGACAGCGTCTTCGTCGATGAAGGGTACAGAACGTTCAATGTTTCCTTCTTTGATTCGGAATTTTGAGGTGTAGACTCCGTATCCAACTATTCCAGGGGTCTCATACGCCTTCTTTGGTTTCGTAATGTCGTATTTTTGGTGCGGGTAGTAGCCATCTGCAGGGGTGAAGGCAAGGGAGATTGTTGGAATGATGTCGCTTACCCCTACTGCGTATCTTCTTCTGAACCGTGGGACAACATTTTTTCCATCAAAACAGGAGACGTCAGTTTCTCCGTCTTCAATCAGGACATCGGTTAGTCTTCCCGGAACCATAGTTTTTCCGTCATGAAATGAAACAATTCCGTAAATGTATGAGCCCATCTTGACGAAGCGGTTAGTGGGCTGGCTAACAAGAGTGGAAACTTCCAAGTTGCCCTGATCATAGAAGAAGTCTATGTTCCTCATTTTTCCGAAGCTCTTTCTTCCGCAGCTGCCACAGTAATTTTTGCCTCGGAAGTACTCTTTTCCGCAGATACTACACTGGCTGCCTCTCAGTCTGTCCCCTATGTAGGAGACTCTCCGTTCGATAGGTTCGCTGCTCATCTTTAGTTCCTCCCCAATATCTGCACGTACGCTTTTGTGCCGAAGCCTTCCAGCTCTGAGACGCAACCCAGCGTGGGCGCTTCTCCGTCAACTTCCACCTGACGGCTCCCTGCTTCTCCCCTGAGCTGCTTAACAACCTCAAAGATTTGTGCTCCTCCAGTGGCTCCCAAGGGATTTCCGTCAGCCTTTAAGCCGCCGTTGCAGTTTACGAAGAGTTTTCTGCCGTCGATTTCGTAGAAGCCACAGGATTCTTTGCAGCTTTCATAGATGTCAAGCCAAGCTTTTCCTTTCTTAGAGAAGCCTAAGTCTTCTAAGGATATCATCTCTAGGAGCGTTGACTGATCATACAGCTCGGCTATCTGGATGGCTTTTAGGTCAACTTTAGCCTGTTTGAGGGCTGTCTGCATAGCTAACGTGCTGGCTACGAATCCTGTTCTGTCCTCCCGTGAAGGAAAGGTGATGTAGTCAGTGGCTGAAGAGCAGCCCAAAACGTAGACAGGAGCATCTGAACAGCGTTTGGCTGCCTCTGGACTTACAAGAATCAAGGCTGAGGCTCCGTCAGAGATGGGCGCAAAGTCAAAGAGTCCTAAGGACTTGCAGGCTTTAGTTCGCGCCTTCAGAACCGTATCCACTGTTATTGCGCTTGTAAACTGGGCGAGCGGATTCTTTGTGGCGTTTTGGTGGTTTTTGACTGATATTTTAGCAAGAGCCTCGTACAGTTTTTGGAGCGCATCTCCTTGGATTCCATATTTTTTGATGTAGCCGTTGAGGAGAAGTTCATGATTTGCTTCTGGCGTGCAGCCTGCGTAGTAGCTCCACGGGTCTTCGAGGAGCATAAGGTCGTCTCTGATTTTGTCCCAGCGGTCAGTCATTTTCTCCATCCCGCCCACCAGCACGACATCATATGTTCCTGATTGAACTGCGTGGCAGGCATTGAGAAGGGCGGAGCTGAAGGACCGTGTTTTTTCCATGGGAACATGAAGTTCCAGAAGCTCAGAAAAGAAGCCTTCTTCCAGCCCTATCTTGTTTGTGACCTGAAGGAAATAGTCTGAGAGGTAGCAGGCATCCAAATTTTTTCGTGTTATGCCCGCAGAATCAAGCGCCTGAAGCCCAGCCTCCTCTATTAGAGATTCGGGATCTCGTTCGTAGTGTTCTCCAAACTTTGTCCTGCCAACTCCTATGATTGCAGGGCTTTTCGAATTCATAAAATCAACGCCCTCTTAACGGGATTCTATTTCTGGAATCATCCTCCTTTAAAGAGTTACCCTTCTCCGAGAAAAAAGGCCAGTCTGTTATGTTGAATTTTGGCGGTGAATATGCCTCGTAAACGTCATTTTTTGTCAGATTTAGCTAGGTAAAAACCGAATGGGAGCTGACAATCTTTATTTGGCAGCCAGAGGTATTCGTAGGATATCTTGGTGACATCCTATGTTGGCAGCGTCAAATGCCTCGCTCCTGCTGGACACATTGCTTGATCCCTCTGAACTGACTGATCTTCTCTTTTTTGCAATCTCTTTTGCCATAATCTTTGCTGTCCTGTCTGTCGTCTTTTATCTGGCAGGCAATGTTGTGGTTGGAAGAAGCAGAGCCAGCTTCAAGGATGCCTTTGCCATCTCTGTTCTTGGAACCCTTGTTTTGATTGTCTGCCTTTCAGTTTTTAGCCTAGAAGTCGCGGTTGTTCTCGCTCTGGTCGCTTGGCTGCTTTTGGTTCGGCACTACTATGAAACAGGAATTTTGGGTGCCGTCGCCGTGGGATTAACGTCAGTGATTGTTGCAGTGGTTATTCTGGTTATTTTGAATATGCTTCTAGGGTTTTCAACAATAGTTTTCAGGTGGTTGCCTATTCTATCAATATTCTAGTTCCGGTTCAAGCATCATGGAGACAAAAAAGTGAGTCCAAAAAAAAGAACAGTCATTCTGGGCGTAGTTTTTCTGTTGCTGCTGGTTTTTGCTTACGCAGAAAACAGTTCCTTTTTTGGAAGTGTAGGCAACGTTTTCTTGAATGCGCCTTTGGCTGTTTTTTTCATTTTTGTTCACAACGTTCTGGTGGTTTCGCTTATTCTGCTTGGAATGACCTTCTATGTTGGGCTTGTCTTGAATTTCATGCCTAAACGGGAGATAGAATATGTGGTTCTTCATAACCCGCGCATATTCGCTTTTGTTTTCGCAGTAATGGTGATTTTCATTAGCATTCTGAGGGCAAGCACTCTAGTTTACGGCAAGGTTTTTGTGGAAACTCTGTTTCTGGTCATTCTTGTAAGCACACCAAACGCCATCATCGAGGGATACGGAATATTCCAGACCATAGAAAGGACGCTGAAAAGGAACATGACCACGAAGTCTCTTGCGGCAATCTACATGCTGTTTTTCATAGCCGCGCTCATAGAGGTGGGCTACGTGTATCTTCTGAGGGCAATGGTCTGAAACGGCGCAGACTGTCCCCAGTTTAACCGTGTGAAAGCTTTTCCATTCTGAGATATACAACACTTGGTGTAGGAATTTACCGAAAAAATTAAGCCTTAAGGGCGCTGATGTGTGTAGGGTTGTTTTGGAGGATAATGAGATGCGACTTTTTCACCACGCCACCGACGAAGAAATCAAAAAGGGCTTGACCACGGACATTTACTTTTCTAGAACCAAACAGGTCATGGAAGCAAAGAAACTGGACAGACTCAATGCTCTGGCAGAGGTTACATCCGGCAGGCTTCCGAGCGGATGGCCTTGGGGAGTCCTCTGCGGAATCGAAGAGGCTGCGCACCTGTTTGAGGGCGTGCCAGTGGATGTTTATGCCATGGCTGAGGGCACTGTTTTCTATCCAGCAGATTATCGGGGCGTCAGAGAACCCGTTATGTTCATTGATGGACCTTACGGAGACTACTGCGTACTGGAGACGCCGCTGCTGGGGCTTATCTGTCAGGCTTCTGGAGCGGCTAGCCGAGCTGCCAGGATAAAGCAGGTTGCTGGCGGGAAGACGGTTGTGGCTTTTGGGATTCGCCGTATGCATCCGGCTTTGTCTCCTATGCTTGACCGCGCCGCGTACATAGGAGGCTTTGATGGCGTTTCCAGCCTCAAAGGAGCCGAGATTATTGGAGAGAAGCCTACGGGAACGATGCCTCATGCGCTTATGATCATGTTCGGGGATCAGGTGAAGGCGTGGAAAGCCTTTGATGAGGTTATAGATTCGGATGTTCCCAGAGTTGCGTTGGTTGACACTTACTGTGACGAAAAAAGGGAGGCGATACTGGCGGCTGAAGCCCTGAAGGACAGGCTTTATGGTGTGAGGCTGGACACTCCGGGGTCAAGAAGGGGAAACTTTGGTGAGATCGTCAGGGAGGTTCGCTGGGAACTGGATGCCAGAGGCTACAAAAGCGTCAAGATTTTTGTTTCCGGAGGCTTGAACGAGGAAACTGTTGAGGCTCTGGGCGAGGCTGGGGCAGACGCTTTTGGGGTGGGAACCGCGGTCAGCAATGCGCCTACAGTGAACTTTGCTTTGGACATTGTTGAGCTTGAGGGGAGGCTTGTGGCTAAGCGGGGCAAGTTGAGTGGGAAGAAGCAGGTTTGGAGATGCC
>CAZYJH010000016.1:0-16691 GCA_964647775.1 uncultured Candidatus Bathyarchaeia archaeon | reverse complement strand
TGTGGGTTGAAACCCATATTCCGCACATCTTATATAAAGGTTTCTGCAACTAGAAATACAGAGGCAAAGACGCATGCGAATGACCGAAATAGTCCGAGTAGACTCAAGAGGAAGAATCACCATGCCCTCATCCCTCCGCGAAGCAGTGAAACTCTCTGAGGGAATGTATGTTATGCTGATAGCCGACCTAGACGAAAAAGATGTTCGAATAGTTCCCTTCGCCGACCCAGAAGCAAAACTGATCGAGTTACGCATCACCTTTTCTGACATGCCCGGCGCCCTCGCAAAAGCGGCAAGTATTCTGGCAATGGAGGGCGTTGACCTGCTTTCCAGCGAATCAAGGACTCTTCGTAGAGGAAAATCGGCTGAATGGGTTGTGGTTGCCGACGTTTCGAGATGCAAATGCAAACTGGAGGAGCTGGAGCAGCAGATAATTGAGGGGGGCGCCGCTAAGGAAGTGAAGTCCAGCAGTTACGGCTGAAAAGGGAATTCTGTTATAAGCATCTAATCAAGAAAGTTACTTCTTACGGGAGCGACAGAAGATGGAGGAGCGGGTCTACGCATTGTTCGGCGTTTTTGGACCCTTACTGGTCTACGTCTCCATCGCACTGTCATTAGCTTTTTCGTCAGGGTTCAACTGGGAAAACAACATGCTAAGTGACCTTGGAAACGCAGTCACCAGCGACGTCGCCCCCATATTCAACCTCGGATTGCTGCTGGCGGGTTTTCTCATGATGGTCTACGCCTTAACGGTCTTCAAGAAACATGCCAAATACAGCAGCTTCTGCCTTTTGGTTTCAACTTTTTTTGTTCAGCTGCTGGCAGCCTTTAATGAGGCGTACGGTTCGCTTCATTACGCTGTGGCAGTGCCCCACTTCGTGATGCTGAGCCTCACTTCCATAGTCTACACCGTGGAAAAGAGGTCGGCTCTTGCGCTCACCACATTTAGCATAGCAATGTTCTCCTGGCTACTCTATGCCCTAAACATATTCAGCATTGGCGTTGCCGTGCCAGAAACAGCGTCAAAACTTGTTCTCGCGTGGATTATGTACTCTGCCATCAGAATCTATTTCGGCAAAGAAGCTAATACACTGTGATGCTTCTGGTTCCGGGCAGTCTCCTTATCTCGCCAATCAAATCTGAAGGAATATCGCCCTCAAGAATCAAAGTTAATTGGGGATGCTCACTTGTGCTGGGGTCTTCAGCCAGAGCCTGCCTTATGCTGAGCCCATTCTCTGACACGATCCTCGTGACATCGGCTATGATTCCTGTCTGGCTAGCGTTTTCAGGAACAAAAACAATCACGCTCAGGTCAAACTCTCGGGCAACCTCCTGCAGCGAGCACACTTGCCGGAGATTCATGTAAATCCTCTTCAGTTCACTCTTCAGGAGTATCGTTTGGACAGTGCCATCTACGGCTCGGCGTTCAACACCCACCTCCTTCGCAATCTGGGTGTGAGGTATCTCTATTCCGCCGCTGACTACTTTGCCGTCTTCACGAACTTGGAAGCCACGCTCAAACAAAAGCTGCGCAACGCGTTGTTGTGCGGGTAAATCTTTAAAAAATTCTTTGATTTGGCTCCACACGTCTACTCATCCTTAAAGTAGAATGTTATTCGGTAAAGCTTATATAAGAACCTCATGGTATAAACAGGAGTTAATTCTCAAATCCGAAAAAGAAGTGATTAGTCATGGCATCTAAAAAGATATTGTTAGACGAAGAAGAAATACCAAAACAGTGGTACAACATTCAGCCAGACCTGCCTAAACCATTGCCGCCAATGATACATCCAGGAACAAAGGAGCCAGTGAAGCTTCCGCCGCCTCTGTTTCCCCTTGAGTGTCTCAAGCAGGAATATAGCATGGAACGGTGGATAGATATACCTGAGCCAGTGCGTGAGGTTTACCGAGTCTGGAGACCTAGCCCACTATTCAGGGCAACTGGTCTAGAAAAGGCGTTGAAGACCCCAGCAAAAATCTACTACAAGTATGAGGGAGTCAGCCCTCCAGGAAGCCACAAGACAAACACTGCCGTCGCCCAAGCATACTACGCTGCAAAAGAGGGACTGGAAAGAGTGACAACCGAAACAGGTGCAGGACAGTGGGGTTCCGCTTTGTCCTACAGCGCCCAGTTGTTCGGAATTAAAGCTACGGTTTACATGGTAAGCGCAAGCTATCACCAGAAGCCCTACAGGAAAACTATGATAGAAACTTGGGGCGCCGAGGTTTTTCCAAGCCCAACGAACAGAACTAACAGCGGCAGAGCTATTCTGGAATCTGACCCAGAAAGCACAGGCAGTCTCGGAATAGCTATCAGCGAAGCAGTTGAAGAAGCACTCAATACTGAGGGCGTGAAATATACTATAGGAAGCGTCGTTAACCATGTTCTGCTTCATCAAACGGTTATAGGTCTTGAAACCCAGAAGCAGCTCGCTATGGTTGATGATTATCCTGATCAGGTAATCGGTTGTATCGGCGGAGGAAGCAGTTTCTCAGGACTTTTCTGGCCATTCTACCACGACAAAGTTAAAGGCAAAGCCCCGAAGGAGGCAGAGTTTATAGCGGTTGAGTCTTCGGCATGTCCTAAGGTTACGAGAGGATACTACACTTATGACCATGGAGACACAGCAAAAATAATACCGTTGGTCAAAATGCATACAGTAGGTCACACTTTCATACCTGCACCAATCCACGCCGGAGGATTACGTTATCACGGAATGGCTCCAACTGTAAGTCTGCTAAAAGACGAAGGCGAAATTCAATCTAGAGCATACAACCAGATTGAAGCATTTGACGCCGCAAAACTGTTCACCCAAACTGAAGGAATAATTCCAGCACCTGAACCAGCACATGCAATAAAGGCTGCAATTGACGAAGCAGTAAAGTGCAAAGAAACAGGCGAAGCGAAAACAATAGTGTTCCTGTTGTGTGGTCACGGTCACTTTGACATGCAAGCTTACGACGACTACAACCACGGCAGGATGCTTCCATACGAGTACCCACAAGCGAAAGTCGACGAGGCAATGATGAAGCTCAAGCAGCTCTATCCATGGCTCAACGACGAACTCACTAGCATGACATAAAACAAACCCCAAAACATCTCCCTTTCTTCTTTTTTATTTTTTTAAACTCGCAGCGGACAGTCTGTTTCATGTTTTTTGTTTCTTATTTTTTTCATTATCTTAAAGTAACGGTTAGCCTCAGTAACTATTGGGGAATTAAAGGTTGATTGAAGTTTCTAAAGTCACAAAAAGGGACGGGCGAGTAGTTGATTTTGATGAAAACAAGATAGCTGCCGCCATTCTTAAAGCGTTGAAGGCGGTCAAGAGGGGAGATGAAGACCTGGCAAAGCAGCTTTCAGAAGAAGTTGTGAGGCTACTTAACGAACGTTTTGAAGACAAGATTCCCAGCGTCGAGAACATTCAGGACCTTGTTGAGGAGGCACTCATCAGAAACGGCTACGCTGACGTGGTCAAAGCATACATTCTATACCGGCAAAAGCGCACAGAAATCCGAGAATACAAAAAGTTCTTCGGCGTAGTTGACGATCTGAAGCTGGGAGTCAACGCCATAAAAGTGCTGAAAAACAGGTACCTCATGAAAGATGAAGAAGGTAAAGTCGTCGAAACTCCCAGCCAAATGTTCCGCAGAGTCGCCAAGGCAGTGGCTAAGGCTGACCTCATCTATGACAAAAATGTTGATGTGGAAAAGATTGAAGAGATGTTTTACCAAGTTATGGCAGACCGCGAGTTTCTTCCCAACTCTCCGACCCTCATGAATGCGGGCACCAGACTTGGTCAGCTCTCCGCCTGTTTCGTTTTGCCCGTGGAAGACTCGATAGATGGAATATTCACCACCCTGAAGCACATGGCGATGATTCATCAGTCCGGCGGAGGAACAGGCTTCTCCTTCTCGAAGCTGAGACCAGCAGGAGACATAGTAGGCTCCACCAAGGGCGTAGCCTCGGGTCCAGTTTCGTTTATGACAATCTATGACGCCGCCACCAACGTAATCAAGCAGGGAGGGCGAAGAAGAGGAGCCAACATGGCAATCTTGGATGTGACCCATCCGGACATCCTGAAGTTCATTGAAGCAAAGTCCAGAGAGGGCATCTTGACGAACTTCAACATTTCAGTGGCGGTTACGGACCAGTTTATGGACGCAATGGAAAAAGATGCAGAATATGAGCTGATAAATCCTCGAACAGGAAAGGCTGAAACAAAACTGCGGGCTCGCCACGTTTTCGACCTGATAGCATCCAACGCTTGGAGAACAGGAGACCCGGGTCTAATTTTTATTGATGAGATAAACAGGCATAATCCAACTCCGCAGGTGGGGGAGATTCGGAGCACAAACCCGTGTGGAGAACAGCCGCTGCTGCCTTTCGAGTCATGCAATCTGGGCTCCATCAACTTGGCTAAGATGGTTAAGGGCAAAGATGTGGATTGGGAGAAGCTGCGAAGAGTCGCCCGAGTTGCGGTTCATTTTTTGGATAACGTGATTGACGTGAACAAGTTTCCTGTGCCTGAAATCGGGGAACTGACGCGGGCTAACAGAAAAATCGGGTTAGGCGTCATGGGCTTGGCGGACATGCTGTTCATGCTGGGTGTTCCTTACGATTCGGAGGAAGCCTTAGCTCTAGCAGAAAAGATGATGAAGTTTATTGATGAGGAGGCTACCAAGAAATCTGTCGAGACTGGCGAGAAGAGGGGAGCGTTTCCCAACTTCAGGGGCAGCCTCTGGGAAAAGCGGGGCTACAAGACAATACGCAACTCTACGGTCACCACAGTTGCGCCCACAGGAACCATAAGCATAATTGCCGGTTGCTCAAGCGGAATAGAGCCGATTTTTGCTGTGGCTTTTGTCCGAAACGTTATGGAGGGCACAAAATTGCTGGAGATACAGCCCACCTTTGAGCAGGTAGCAAAGGAGAGGGGCTTTTACAGCGGGGACTTGATAATGGAGATTGCGAAAACAGGTTCCATACAGACCATGAAAGAGGTGCCGGAGAATCTGCGGAGAATCTTTGTAACATCCTTGGACATTGACCCGGAGTGGCATGTGCAGATGCAGGCAGCTTTCCAGAAGTACGTTAACAATGCCGTGTCGAAGACGGTGAATCTTCCGCCCGACGCCACCGTGGAGGACGTTAAACGAGTGTATCTGCTGGCTTACAAGCTGAAGTGCAAAGGAATCACAGTTTACCGTTACGGAAGCAAAAAGGAGCAGGTCCTGTATGTGGGTCCGCTGTTGACTAAGGAGTTGGCGACTGAAAAAAGTGTAAACGCAGACTCCGAATATGCAGGCGGATGCCCAACAAACGCATGTCCCTTCTAAAAACTGCCCATCTAGCCACATTTCCACGAAGCAGCATCTTCGCATTTCCATAATTTTGTTTATGCTGTCGCTTGTGTGGCAAAATTAAATTAGTTGAAGCTAGTTACAACTGTAACGTGAACCTCAAAACGGCGCTAGGCGCAATTTTAGTTGCGATTCTCTTCTTCTTCGGTATCATATTCGCTTGGGCTTCAGTTTATGCGCCTTCACGGCTGATTGTTGCTGCTCTGCTTTTTGTTGTCGGCTTCGGAATAGCCTACTACATAACACGAAAGCCGAAGACGATTATTCAGCAGTTGGAACTGTCAGGGCGGATGAATGCTGTTGCCCTCAAGTGCCCCCACTGTTCGGCTTCTGTGGGTGCTGACAGAATCAAAATCGTGGATGGGGTGCCTTACGCGACATGCTCCTACTGCAATCAAACCTTCGAGGTAGTTGAGGAGCCAAAATGGTGAAGCCCCGTTTTATGCTTGCCACACTATCGGCATTGTTGATTTTGTTGACGTTTGTGGGCACTGTGGCAGCTCAGAGGCAGTATCAGTTGGATCACGAGTATGCGGAGATATGGATAAATCCTGAGGACGGAACCATTGACCTGCTTTATGACATAAGCATAAGCCTCAACTCTGGCTCAGCCATAAACTTTGTATACGTTGGTCAACCCAAGCACGACTTCACAATAGGAGAAGCAGTGGACCAGCAAGGTCACACCCTTTCAACCTCGGATGCGAGTTCCGGAAGCGACTACAAGGTGCGCGTAGACCTCCACACGCCCTTAACTGCTGGACAAACAGCCAGATTCAGCATCACCACAAACGTTGCAGGCATGATATGGGAAGACACAGACAACACGGGCAACGTTGGCATGCAGTTCACTCCAACATGGTGGGACGAGGCGAGCGTACTGGACCTTCGAGTGCTGATTGTTTTGCCGCCCGGAGTCACAGACGACATTGTGAAAACGTCGGTGGACTGGGACAATATACAGTCTGAAGATGGGCGGTTAGCGGTTTATTGGGAACGCAGTTTGGCTCCGGGTCAGAGGTCCGATTTTGGGGTCTCGTTTCCGAAGGAGTATGTGCAGGCTTACGAAAAAAAAGATGCGTTAACTGATTTCTTGCAGAATTATGGGGCTGCGCTTCTGCTGTTTGGAGTTGCGATTGTTGTGGTTGTCGCAGTTTTAATCGCTACCCGCAAGAGCCCCTACAAGAAGCCTACAATCGGCGTTGAAACTCTTGGAATAAGGCGCGGTCTAACAGCGGTGGAGGCTTCGTATCTTCTTGACCTAAAGCCAACCCAGATAGTCACGGAGATACTGTACAGTCTCCTCAAGAAGAGGGCAGTTTGGGCTGAGCAGGCGGCGCCAGCACTGAAGCTCAAGATAATGGACACGTTCCAGAACAAGACTGGAACACCGGAAACAGCTCTTCGTTACTATGAAATCGATTTTCTCAACGCCATCAGGGACAACGGAACCCTTGATGAGGAGAAGCTTGCTCAGACAGTCATGTTTCTTAGGCAGACTGTTGAAGAGAAGCTGCGGGGTTACTGTAGACGCGACACAGTAGACTATTACCGGAAGATTGCAGCGAAGGCTTGGGAGCAGGTGGAGCAGGCGGGCACTGCAGAGTTGACGTCGAAAGCCTATGATGAGCAGCTGTTGTGGCTTCTGCTTGACCCGAACGTTAAAGGGCGCACAGAAACGGCATTCAGCAACTTAGCTTTTGAGCCGAGTCCCTTCTGGCTTTGGTATTGGTACAGCTACAGGAACTATCACCCTAACCCCACATACAGCCCAAACGTTAAGGCGCCTGAACAGGCGGGGAAGCCTCCAACGATTCCGGGCGCAGACTTCGCCAACAACATTGCAACGGCTGTGGAAAACACCTCAAACAACATCGTCACTAACCTCGAAAAGTTCGCCAACTCGATACTTCCTATGTCTGCCCCGAAATCCTCCAAAAACCCTGCTCATCACAAGGCTGATTGTGTCTGTGCTTGTGCCGCCTGCGCGTGTGCGTGTGCCTGCGTGTCCTGTGCCTGCGCCTGTGCAGGAGGGGGAGTAGGATAATGAGTTTTGTTCGTAAACGGTTTCGCGGGTCTAAGATTCCGCAGGGACGTTACACGTATCGGGGAACGGGCGATTTTGCAGGTTTAGCGCTTCAGCTTCGCGTGGAGCCTGACGGTCAGGGGCTTCTAGTCATCAACGCGAACACTGTCCTTTATCTGAACGAGACCGCTACGGTTCACGCCTTCTATTTTATGCAGGGCATGACAACAGACGAAGCCGTTGCGAAGGTTAGACGCAGCTACCGAGTGGACGAGAAGACGGCGAAAGCTGACTATGAGCGGCTGGTCTACACTGTCAGCAGCTTGGCGCAGACTGAGGAAATCTGTCCAGTATCGTTTCTTGACTTGGAGAAGGTGGAGCCCTTCACTCATGAGCTTTCGGCGCCCATACGCGTGGACTTGGCGCTCACATTCAGATGCCAGAACAACTGCAGCCACTGCTACGCGGGCGGACCACATGAAACCCCTGAGCTATCCACGGAACAGTGGAAACAGGTTATCGACCGCCTTCACCAAATCGGCGTCTTCATACTAACCTTCACTGGAGGCGAGCCGACGCTGCGGGAGGACCTGCCGGAGCTTCTGCTTTATGGGCAAAACAAGGGGTTGGTCACCGGACTCATCACCAACGGCAGAAAACTGAAGGACAAAAGCTACGTTGAAGCCCTTGAGAAAACTGGGTTAGACTTTATTCAGGTGACTCTTGAGTCGCATAAGCCAGAAATTCATGACATGATGACGGCGAAGAAAGGAAGCTGGAAAGAAACGGTGGCTGGAATCAGAAACGTGATTCCAACAAGCATCTACGCCACCACAAACACTACCCTCAGCAGATACAACGCCCCAGACTTTCTGGAAACCGTAGACTTTCTGAAGGAACTGGGAGTAGCCGCCTTCGGCTGCAACAGTTTAATTTATTCGGGAAAAGCCGACGAGGTGAAAGAAGAGTTTGTTTTGCCTCTTGAATCCCTGGAACAGCTTTTGCCTCAGGTCCGCGACAAAGCGAACCAGCTTGGACTTAAGTTTCTGTGGTACACGCCAACCCAATACTGCCAGTTTGACCCCGTCAAATTAGGTTTAGGTGTCAAATCGTGCACGGCAGCGAAAATCAGCATGTGTGTTGGACCTACAGGGGATGTCTATCCGTGCCAAAGCTACTTCGAAAGCCTCGGCAGCATCCTCAAAGATGACTGGAAGAAAATCTGGAACCATCCGCTTGCTGTGAAGCTGAGGAACAGGGAGTATGTGGAGCAGAAATGCAGGGATTGCCCGCAACTGCAAGTCTGTGGGGGAGGATGCCCACTGGAGCTACAGAAAAAGCAGTACCTCTGCTCGGAAGCCCAATAGACACTCTTCCATCAGTGCTCATTATAGGCTGAGAATATTTAATAAACCCGAACAGAGTTGACATTCTTCAGTTGATGCTTAAGATGTACTGTTCGAAATGTGGAGAAAAACTGCCTGACGACTCAAAGTTTTGCACAAAATGTGGCGCTCCAGTAAGGCTTGAGGCTAGAGCAGAATCGGTTGTTGCACGATTCGAATCAGACCCAAACCTGCAGGAACACTGGATAAAACGTGTGATTGCGTATGTTATCGATTCCCTGATAGTGGGCGCCGCAGCCGTAATTTTGCTTGGCATCACCCTATTTCCAACCCTTATCGTAAACCCCACTTCCTTCATCAACATACTCGGTTTCCCCTTCGGCATGGGTCTACTCTACATTCTATACTTCCCTATTGCGGAGACAACGTATGGCGCCACCATCGGAAAGAATTTGATGGGTCTCAAGGTTGTCACAAAATCTGGTGGAAGACCAAACTTCGAGAAGGCATTCATACGAAACGTAACAAAACTCCATCAGATACTGCTACTTTTGGACGTAATCGGCGGCTTGATAACCTCAACAGACCTTAACCAGAAATACACTGACCGAATAGCCAACACAACAGTCATTTCTGCCAAACAGGCATAAGGTGTTGGAAACTCTCACCTTGTGCTAGTTTCTGTTAGATTCGTGAAACAGCCATAACTGCCGCTCTTGCGATGATGGAGACGCCGGCAAGCACTATTATTAGGGACCAGAATTCGAACCAATTCGTGAGTGTGGCATGGGCGTTGTTGATAAGGAATGTTTGAATGAGGAAGCTTGTTCCTGCCCAGTAAACCAAGCCGCTAACAGTTTCTGATTTTTTTCTCAATGATGAAGGGACAGCAAATCGTAGCGCCAATAGTATGACCTGTAACACTGTCACGGCTATGCTGAATTGTCCAGCAGCCTGATAGACCAATAAGTGGCTGCCCGGAGATTCTGGTGCAGGGAATATTATGTTTGTGTGGGGGACATCAACCAGCTCAAAGTCTTTAATGAAATCCACGACTTTGTCAAAGAGGTTGGGGTTGGCGGCAAATAGGAATCCGATAAGAAGTAGACAAAATCCAACAGAAATGGCGGTGAAGAGCCCCTCCTGATAGTGGTGTGTCCTGTTGCTCAAACAATTCACCTCACGTATTGTTTTCTTGTGGTAAGTGCTTATAATACTTCTCTATGAGTTGGCGGGTGCATGTTTTAAATACTAATCATTAAGATAATAAGGGTTAGACTTGTGGGAAGGTGAATGTTATGCCATATTGTCATAAGTGTGGCACAAAAATCAACGAAACCATGACGTTTTGTCCCAAATGCGGTGCCGCTCTAAAGGTTACAGAAGCTGGAACGTCTGT
The DNA here is from genome assembly GCA_964647775.1 of uncultured Candidatus Bathyarchaeia archaeon. Classification (GTDB taxonomy): domain Archaea; phylum Thermoproteota; class Bathyarchaeia; order Bathyarchaeales; family Bathyarchaeaceae; genus Bathyarchaeum. Next base: position 6,559 of record CAZYJH010000016.1, on the reverse strand, counting down.
ACATACTGAAGATTATGTAAGCGAAAAGTCTGAGAAACAGGAAAAACAGGAGAAACAAGAGAAACAAGAAAAGCATGAGAAACAGGAGAAGGGCGAGCAGAAAGAGAAATACGAGAAACATGAATACAGTATTTTAGGTCCATTAGTGGGCGGAGCCATCCTGATACTGATAGGCTTCTTGTCGTATCTTACAGTGTCGGGCATCATTAACGTGCGTTCCCTCTGGCCACTTCTTCTAATCATAATCGGCGCAATCGTTATACTAGCCGTGGCAGCAGGCGCAGTTATGGCTAGGGGAAAGAATCCGCGACCCTAAACACGCCCATGCGACAGCGCCCTTTAAACGTAACGTGAAGTATGCTCTGGTTGGTCGATGGGACAGCAATGAATGGCGTAGACATCCTGAAGCAAATCGTTAACCCTTGGCATGAATCCTTAAAGAACCCCGCTGAGGCGCAACAAAAAATTCTAGAGAAACTGCTTAAGGGCTACGCCAAAACAGACTACGGAAAAGCCCACTCAGCCAACGAAACAGAAGATGGCTCGGCGTTTCGAGCAAACTTTCCGACAATCAGCTATTCGGGTCTTCAGCCATACATTCAAGAAGTAAAAGCCGGAAACTACTCTGCCATCCTGCCTGAGGCGCCGTTATGCTGGGTGATGACCCGAGGCTCCACAGGCAAATCAAAGGTGTTGCCAGTCACTAAAACTCATATTGAGGAGATTTTCTGGTGCGGAGCACGTGCAATAACAAACTATGCCCTCAGAAAGAACAGCATGGATGTGCTGGCTGGAAAGATACTGAACCTCAATTTTCCTTCAACAGTAACCACAATAGACGCTGGAGGACAGAAAATCAAGTACGGATACAGCTCCGGAACATACGCGAAACTCAATCCCATACTGAATCAGGTCAGCCTGTTGCCTAGACAGGAGGAAATAGATGCGCTGGGCTCCGGCATCAGCAAGACTGACTGGGAGAAACGGTTCGAGCGGGTTTACCAGTCTGCCCTAGGTCAGCCGGTGGTTGCTGCGATTGGCGTAACGCCTGTGATTACTTCTTTTGCCAGATACATTAAACGGAAGCATGGAAAAGAGCCTAAAGACTTGTGGAATTTTAAGGTGCTTGTCTGCACAAGCGTCAGGAAGATTCAGTTCAAGTATGGTCCAGTTCTCAGGAAACATTTCGGCGAGGCTCCGATAGTTGAGATGTACAGCGCCACCGAGGGCGCCTTTGCGCAGCAGCTGGATGACCTGCCATACATTTCGCCGAACTATGATGCTTACTATTTTGAGGTTGAGACCGGTAAAGGCACCAAGATGCTTCATGAACTGGAACGGGGCGAGTGGGGAAGGCTCATAATTTCTTCTTGCCTGTTTCCCAGATATGACATAGGAGACATGATTGAGGCTATGGGAAAAAACTATTTCCGCATCTTCGGAAGAGCCAAAACCACCACAATCCTAGAGCACAGGTTGTATCGGCTCTTTTTTGGTCGTCTCATCTAATAGGTCTGCACGAAGCTGAGTGTTCGAATTGAATTGAAATTTTTGGTGTTCTTTGAATTTTCAGAAAAAAGACTGTTTTCAACAATATTCTGTTATTAGGCTCCTAATATGATTTAGATTGGGAAGAATTATGGTCAAGAAGAGGATGAGTTGGGTTGAGAAGCTGTATGACAGCAGGGATTTGCCTAAGGTTGAGAAGATCACCGAGAAGATGAGCCGAAGGTGGGGCACTGGCACGGTCGTTATTTCGGCGCCGTTAGAGGTGGATGAGCTGATGCGGATGGTGCCTGAAGGAAAACTTGTCACCGTCAATCTGCTTCGTGAAGCCTTAGCCAAGAAACACAACGCCTCGATTGGCTGCCCAATGACAACGGGCATCTTCGCGTGGATAGCTGCTCATGCTGCGGAAGAGCAGAGACAGAAGGGAGCAGAGGATGTTACGCCTTACTGGCGCACCCTGAAGGCAGGCGGAGTGTTAAATCCGAAGTATCCGGGTGGAGTGGAAGGAGTGAAGAAGCTTCTGGAAGCAGAAGGACACGAAGTCATCCAAAAAGGAAAAAAACACATAGTCGCCGACTACGAAAAATCACTCATAAACCTGTGAAAAAAGTCCATGTCCTGACAGTTTAAGGATGGTGGACGGGGCGGGATTTGAACCCAAACCTCGTTGTGGCTTTCAGATTTTGAAATAACTTTAAATAAAGAAAAGAATGAACGGCTTTACGGTTGGTAAGGGGTTGATTGACTGTTGAAACGATTTGGGGTGTTGTATGTTTTTGTTTCTTTGTGTCTCGTTTTTTCTCTTTTGTGTGGTGTTGGTAATGCCCTTGAACAGAATGAACTTATTGTATCTGTGGTTTTGACGAGTCAAGACGCTTATCCAGGTAACAACATAATCGCGTCTATATACTTGAAAAATAATTTTACTGAAATTCTCACAATTCAGTATGTTGGGATTCAATTTGATTGGATGGCTTCAGACCAGTTTTTGGGTTACGACCTGACTAATAATCCTATCGTGATTGTCCCTTCTGAAGATCAATTTGTTGATTCAATAAACATAATTTTGCCTGAGACTGTTGAGTTAGGCGAGCACACATATTTTGTTGGAATCGATGGAATACAAGGATTAGCGGACCCGTTCAGTTGGGATTCTCAGGCTTTCATTCTCCTGATTCAGGACCCTGCGAAACAAGAATACGATGTTTTGTTAACTCAAGTGTCTGGCAACATTACTGCGTCTGAGGGAAAGAATTATCAAAGCTCCAAAGCCCAATCGCTGCTGGGGCAGGCAGAGGATGCTTATGACCAAGCGCTTGTTTATGGGACTCAAAATAGTTGGGATGAAGCGGTTTCATTGCTGAATAATGCTTTAACTTATTTTAAGCAGGCGAATGTTGAAGAGCAAAAGTATCTGGCAGACAAAAGTTCACAAGAAACTTTACTCCTTATTGTCGGAGTAGCAGTTGTGGCTATTGTGGCTATTTCAGTGATAATATATTTCATAAAGAAAAACAAAACACCTAAACAGCAGCTCTCGGATAGTGGACAGGGTGAGGTTTGAACTCACCTTTGTCCTTAGTAATTTTTTCTATCATCGCTTTTTAATCCACTTTACTTGACTTAGTCTATTCTTTGGTTGGTTAAATAATTATTAAGTTCTATTATGCTTTTGGTCCATTACTTTTTTAGCTAAAATTACAGCTTCTTCCTTTGTTGTTCCAAATAGTGCACCTATTTTGTCTGCATCCTCTTTAGTTACAGCTGAGCCGCCAATCATGATTACAATTTTATCTTTTAGTCCTTCACGTTCTAAGGCAGAAATTATCTTTGGAAGATTATTTTTAGCAGTGCTCAATAAAACAGAAATAGCCATAATGTCAGCGTTTGTCTCTTTAGCCTTTGATGCAAAAGTTTCGGGAGAAGCCCCTCGCCCAACATCTATAGTTTTAAACTGTGCCTTCTTCAGGGCTTTTCTGACCATCTCTTTAGCAGTAGTCATTAAATCTGGCTCAAGAGTACCTATCACAACGGTTCCAATTGGATTGACTGGTTCAGGTGGCTCCTTATCCATCATACCTTTTAGCCAAGACAAAAAAATCACCACAATAGGTTATGGCAAAAATTCTATTTAAACATGTGCACCGCAAAAAAAACATCAATAACTTTAGATGAAAAAATAAGCATTAACAAAGTTGCTAATTAATTTTCCAAATTTAGACCCTTAGCGAGCCACGGAACCCCCTAACGCCATAGTAAGAGGGCGCACTGTTGTGATACACGAAGACAGTGCCGTAGCGGCGATCAGCAAAGAGGGCGCCGCCGAGTTTTCTAATATCAGAAGGTGTTTTCACCCAGCTCGACGTCTTCATATCGAAATTACCAAGTTTCTGCAACTCTCGATATTGTTCTTCCGTTAAAATCTCAATGCCCATGGCAGCTGCCATATCAATAGCGTTATTTTCTGGTTTAAATGCTTTCCTTGCCTCTTGCCCTTCACGGTCGTAACAAACATTTCTGCGGCCTTTAGGACTTTCCGCTGAACAATCATAAAAAATGTATTCGCCCGTCTTTTTATCATGACCAACAACATCCGGTTCACCGCCAGTTCTTTCCATTTCATTGAGTGACCACAGTTTTTCAGTATTAGCTTCCAGCTTTGCTTGTACTTTAGCCCATTCAAGACCTTTATGGCGGTTCATATTTTTCTCAAAACGGGCTTTCAATTCTCTGAGTAGTTCTTCACGTTGTTCTGGTGACAACTCTTTTTTGAGCTTGCGCATAATCATAGTATTCATCCCGATTTTTATAAAATGATCTATGCACACACATCTGACATGTTTTTTTAATCACCTTACTTCTCTACAATTTTTTGTTCTAAAAATAAATACGGGTCTTCCTTTCATATGCGCGCGCTCCAGCATTTTCAGATTCAGCGAAATCTAGGCATGTTTTTGAAGAAATCACGTTCTTCTAAATTGGATTTCTTTTTCGTTGACGAGTGTTTATCATTTTTAGGAACTCATCGATTTCCATTGCTGGCATGCTCATGAGTTCGATTGTCCCTCGAGACCCCAATTCTATGGACACTCGTGTGATTGCGTCATTATTTGGTGCATCGACAATGTTTAAGAAATCGTATGGTCCAAGCAGAGAATACTGCATAATGACTTTAGCTCCCCACGCTTCTATTTCTTTATTTACTTCTTTCAGTCTCTCAGGTTTCTCTCTGATGGTTTTTCTTCCCTCAGAGGTAAGTTTTGACAATAGAATATATGTTGGCAAAGTTAAACCCCTAACATAATTGTAGTTCAGAAAATATTAAACTTGCTTGTGTGCGCACGCGTTAGTTAAACAGGCATTATCCGCTCTTAGGAATATTCTTTTATCATTAACGTTCTTGGAGCCTTTCTTACTTGTTTAGGTTAGCGAGCGGTGAGCCGTGCCGAGCGAATTGGCGAGGCTGTTTAGGAGCTTCGGCTGTCCGCAGAGCCAAAAACACATTAACCGTGACAAGCTATCATTAAAGCTCTAGTTTTTGGTTCTGCCCGAAGCCCCGCGACAAGGCGTCACTCTTCCCGAGCGAGCGGTTTCCACACATGCGTGAGCATAGTTGAAAAGACTTATTATTGTCAATAACAATACAATTGTTGTTTCCCATAGACTGACGACTAAAGGGAATTAATAGAAACGAGTTTAAAGACGACAAGTTCCCTTTAAGTGATTATACTAGTTTTCAGTATTTGTGGTTATCTAAAAGAGTTGAATTTGAATGTCGTATGAAAAAGAATATATTCGCGGTTTAAGAGATGTTGCAGCTTGTCAAACACACCTAAGTTTTGTCGATCCCCTAGGTGCACTATATTATGTCGGTTATGACATTGATCGACTTATAGGCCGAGTGAGTTATGAAGAAGTAATTCACCTTTTGTTATTCAGAAAACTTCCCGATGAACTTGAGCTGGATGCAATCAAACAAAAACTGTTTTCCGAGATGACACTACCCAAACAAATTGTTAAAAGCATTAAAGAGTCACCCGTAAATGCTCATCCAATGCAAGTGTTGCGTACTTCAATTTCCAAATTAAGTGAATATGATAAGAATCCAAACGAGTTTTCTGAAGCAACTAATATTGATAGAGCCATTAGTTTAGTAGCCAAAGTTCCAACTTTAGTTTCAGCAATTTATCGAATTAGAAATAATAAAGAACTTGTACACCCTAAAAAGGAGTATCGCTTCTCTGAAAACTTCCTTTACATGTTTAGAGGAAAACCTGCGGATGAAAAAGAAAAAGAAGCAATTGATCGTTATATGATACTACATGCAGACCATGGACTAAATGCTTCCACTTTTGCTGCGCGAGTTACTGCAAGCACACTTTCAGATATTTATTCGTCAGTGATCTCCGCGATTGGAGCCCTTGGGGGAAAATTACATGGTGGAGCTAGTGAGAGAGTTATGCATATGTTATCAAATGTAGATAATGTCAAAGATGTAGAGGATTATATACAAGGGCAACTGTTTGATGGAAAGAAGATTATGGGCTTTGGTCATCGAATCTATACAGTAAATGATCCTCGATCGAGACACCTAAGAAAAATAAGCAAAGCTTTGTGTCAGCAAATTAATCGGATGGAATTATATTACACAGCCAGAGAGATTCAAAATGTAGTCCATAAGGAAAAGAAGATTTTTCCAAATGTAGATTTTTACGCTGCTATTGTTCTTAGTGCAATGGATATTCCCAAAGAATACTTCACATTGTTTTTTGCTTCAAGTCGGATAACTGGATGGGTAAGTCACATATTGGAACAATACTCTGATTCAGTTTTGCTACGTCCAACGTCACGATATATAGGTGCCTATGGTACAAAATTTGTACCAATTAACAGACGTTAATTAAATACACCCGAGAGCGGTATCTTCTTACCGCTATTATCTGATAGTGTGTCAGGGTTGCCGTTAAATTTTAATGCGTGCGCATTTATGCACCCTTTTTTTGCCATGGATGCCCGTAGGGTTTCGAATCTATGAGTGAATATTCTCTTG